>JABGOW010000299.1:1949-10849 GCA_018645275.1 Verrucomicrobiota bacterium | reverse complement strand
GAAAGAACGTGAAGCAGCTCTTCAGGCTAAGGCGGATGAGAAACTGAACAAGTACCGCGTGAAGAGTGACAAGCGTGCAGAATCGCTTCGTAAAGCTCATGACGCAAAGCTCGCCAAGCTGGAAGCAGAAATGACCTCTCAGCACGAAAAGCGTGAGGCAAAACTCCGCGAGGAGATTGCCAATCTGGTCACGAAGGTTCAGGCATCCAACGATGCGCTGGAGTTGTTGGAGCAACAGGTTGCTGGAGAAAAGGCGTCCTATATGGCTCTGGTGAGCGCGACGGATGAGACTGCGGCGGAACTGCGTGAGCGCATTAGCAATCTTGAATTGGCCTTTTCCCTTCCGGTTTCAGAAGATGTTGCACCGGTTCGCAAAGGGGGGGAGGGGGACCCAGAGCTGAACGCCCGTGTGGACTCGCTCTATCAGTCCATCATAGATACTGCCCGCGAGGACAAGGGGCTAGCCATAAAGCAGTTTGAGAGTCTCCCGGAGGCTTCGGAGAAGCCGGTTGCGCTTCTTAAGACGGTTGCCAATCTCTATCGCGAGAAGCGCGACTATGATTCGGCCTATTCCATTTACGAGGCGCTTCTGGAGCGAGATCCAGGAAATCTATATGCCGAGCGCAAGCTGGTGATGACCCTTTTTGATATGGGGCGATATGACGATGCGTTGGAGCGTTTGGCTGGCCCGCAAGAGCGGGGTGACGTCCAGGAGGAGACGGCCGATGGGGCCGCTCCTAATAGGTAGCCTTCCGGAATCACAGTTTCGTGATGGATGGTGAGAGGGGCACAGAGCAATGTACACAGAGTACTGGCGGTTAAAGGAAAAGCCGTTCGAAAACACTCTAGACATGCGTTTCGCCTTTATGACGCCCCAGCACAAAGAGGGGCTCGCGAGGTTGGTCTACACGGCGGAGGAACGCAAGCCAGGTGCGATTCTGACAGGCGACTATGGTACGGGGAAGTCGTTTCTGCGCGAAGCGTTCCTAGGCCAGCTTTCCCGCGTTGGCGATTTTGTGGTCGCTACCGTTGACAATCCACTCGGCGGCATTGAGGCCATACTGACTGACATTTACGATCAGATTATCGACAAACCGACGGCATTCACTTCATTCGGGGCTGCGCTCCGCGAGCTCCGTACGGCTCTACTTGCGCGCAACGCACGTGGCTTCCACAGTCTAGTTATTATTGAGGAAGCGCAGTTGCTGAAGGATGTGGCGATGCTCGAACAGCTGCGGCTGATGATGAATTTGCAGGATGATCATGGGCGTCCGCTTGTTTCGCTCGTGTTTTTTGGTCAGCTTGATGTGCTTCGCATTCTCGGTGCGTGTCGTGCCCTGTCGCAGCGCATTCCCAATCGCTGGACGTTGGATCCGCTTACGGTGGAACAGGTTCGCGACTATGTTACACATCGGCTGAGTGTTGCGGGTGGCAATGCCTGGATATTCGATGATGATGCCGTCTCGGCTATTCATGCTCATACCGGCGGGATCGTGCGCCTGATCAACAACATTGGGGATCTCTCACTCTACCTCGGGATGAGTGAGCAGGTTGTGCGCATAGATGCCTCAATTGTGAATCGGATTGTCAAGGACTGGGAGCTTTCGCGATCGGTCGAAGCGGGAGAATCACTGTGAGAATGTTTCGTCGACAGCTTGGACTGACCGCGGCCCTCTGCATGGGGCTGATTGTCGCTACAGGAGGCTCTGCATCCGAGCGTCGGGGGTCCTATGAGCTTGCCCTGGAATTATTGGAGCAGGGGGTTGTTTTCGAAGCCATTCACGAGCTCGAACTCTTCGTTGAAGGGCATCCTGATCATGAGATGGCACGACTGCAACTGGCGCGTTCCCTGCATCGGGTCAAGCGTGAGCGGCGCACCGCAGAAGAGGCGGCGCATGTGCTTCGGATTAACCCTGACAACGCAGAGGCTCGGAGGCTGTTGACACGCATACGCATCAAGTTGGGGCGCGAGCTTGACCGTGCTGATCCTGTTGCGGTTTTGGACTATGCCCGGCTCTGTTCCCGGCCAGAGACGTATGATCGGGCTGCCGACTTCTATCGTCTATACCTTGAGCTTGATGATGATCCCCTGGTTCACATGGAGTTCGCGAAGATGCTCTACTGGGCAGAGCGCTATATTGATGCCAAACGCCACCTCGAAACGTATCTGCTGTCGAAGCCCGATGACATGGAAATGCGGTGTTTGCTCGGGCGCATCTGCGGAGCCATGGCGGATTTTGATGAAGCGGTCGAGCAGTATCGACGGTGCCTTTCCGTGCGTCCGGATGAGATTGATATCCAGCTTGAGCTGGCTCGGGCTCTGATGTGGAATGGGCAGGAGGAGGAAGCGCAAGCGTTGCTGAATAAAATCCGCGAGCGCAGTGCGGAATATGATACACCGCTTCTGCTCTTGGCTTCTATTGCCCGTGTCCAGGGGCGCATCCAGGAAGAGTATGATCTCTATCGGGCCGTCCTTGAGAAGCGCCCTGAGAATGAGATCGCGCGTGCGCGGGTTGAAGCTCTGGAGACCGGCAGCATGCTAGCCGTAGCCGTGTGTCAGAACCAGTTGCTAGAGGCGCCTGAAGATGCCGTTACGCGTCGGAGGCTGGTGGACATTTACCTTAGCGAAGAACGTTACGGAGAGGCCATTCCTCACCTGGAGGAGTTGAATGCACAGAATCCGGGTGACCTTGAATCGGTCGCTGAGTTGCGGCTTGCTCGCGAGGAAGAGGGAAGGCGGGCGATGGCGGCGGTCCTGGCATTTCATGATAGCGAGAAGGCTGCGAGAACCCGCGAGATTGAGCAAATCCAGGCGTGGGTTGTTGGCAATCCCAATGACTACAAGAGCCGGTCTCGGCTGGCGGATTTGATGCTGGAGAGCATGGACTACGCGGCGGCTGTTGAACAGCTTGAGATTCTGGAATTGATGGCGCTGACGGATGGACGCATTACTGAAAAGCTACAACGGGCACGGGCACTGATGCATGCTGGCGTCGATGCGGGGCCCACGTCGGATAAGTAGCAATACGAGGAATGGGAACAATGGTTCGCAAAATAGTGCTTCTGCTGCTGGTGGTGTTGCTGATGGCATTCGTCTTTGTGACGTATGTTGCTGTCTTGCGTACAGACTATCGCGTGACGTCTGCGTTCGTGAATGTCTCCATGGTGCTGCTGTTCTCGTTCCTTGTGCTGCTGATTGTCCGGTTCTTCATTCTCATTTACCTTGCGTATCTTCACCATTTGGACCGCAGCAAGACGCCAGACTACTTGGCCGAATACCTCGCCCACTCCGGTGATATGCACCTTCCCCCAGTTTCTATTATCGTCCCGGCATACAACGAAGGCGTTGTGATTGAGAGTTCGATTCGGTCGCTTCTCAATCTGCAGTATCCGTCGCTGGAGATTGTCGTTGTCGATGATGGTTCTTCGGACGATACCTTTGCTCGCGCAAAGCGCTATGAGGGCTCTCACGGGAGAACCATTGTGCGGACGTTGCGTCAGGAGAATGGGGGCAAGGGCGCTGCGCTGAATACCGGTATCCATGCCTCACGTGGTGAACTGGTCTTGACCGTGGATGCCGATTCGCGGTTGGAGCCTGCCTCGGTGCTCTATGCGGTTCAGCATTTCAAGGATCCCGATGTCGGGGCCGTAGCGGGCAATGTGAAGGTTGGAAATCGTCACAACCTGCTAACCAAGATGCAGGCTCTTGAGTACATCGAGGGACTGAATATGGTACGGCGGAGCCAGGGATATTTCAGTGCCGTCAACATCATTCCCGGGCCTCTGGGGCTCTTTCGGCGGTCTGTGCTTGATGAGGTTGGTTACTACTCTCCAGATACGTTTGCCGAAGACTGCGATATCACGATCAAGATTCTGACCTGTGGCTGGAAGATTCAGTACGAGCCCTATGCGATTACCTGGACGGAGGCTCCCGAGACCATCCGTGATTTCTTCCGGCAGCGGTATCGCTGGACGCGCGGCATTCTACAGTCTCTCCGCAAACACTCGAAGTACCTGCTGAAAGGCGCTGGATTCGTCAATACTTTCGTGCTGTGGTATATGGCGTTTGAATCACTGCTCTGGCCGGCAATGAATATTTTTGCGCAGATCTACTTTCTCTACGTCGTGATCTTCTTCAGTCTGGCGAAATTCGTACTCTTCTGGTGGGGGCAGCTTACGGTCCTGGATATTGTGGTGGCGATGTTCTGCCTGAGCATGGAACGGGAGAGTATGAAGCTGGTTCCGTACTCGATTATTTACCGCATCTATTTTGTCGTGTTGACCGATGTGTGTAAGGCGATTGCCACGATTGAAGAGTTGCTTCAAGTCAAGATGACTTGGGGAAAACTGGATCGAACGGGAAGCATGGGCGACAGTGTAGCCAAAGAGCAGGAAAAGGAGTAGGTGAACCATGGGTAGCGTGATTGGAATCCTGTCGACGGTTATCCTCGTGAGCACGGTGTGCACACTCGTTTTTGCGGTAGGTGCCTATGTTCTCGCGAGGAGCAATCGCGATGGTGTGAATGTGATGGAGGGCGGCGAAATGCCCGGGGAAGATCTGATTGAGAAGGAGTTCCCTCACACGGGTGATAGTGAATCGCCGGCCGGAGCTGATTCTTCGTTGTTCAAGCGCATGCAGCCGAACTCCGGAAGCCAGCCTGTAAACTCGAACGCGGATGATGAGTACCAATGGAAATAGCGCAACAAGAGAAGAAGTCGCGTTGGCGTGGTCGCTTCCTCTGGGTGCTGGTCCTGGCCATCATCGCATTGGTGGCCGGTATATGGCAGTACCACAGCATCATTGTCGAGGTCTCTGACGGGGCCGCCTCCGACCTTTATGATGGGGTCTTACACCCCTTCAAGCAGAAGTCCGGCCTTGGCAGGCGCTCGCTGCGGGTGGCGCTGATACAGTCGGAGTTCACAGCAGCATCCTTTGGCCAGGATCGCGATAACTACTACAGGCTAATCCGAATCTGGGAACGTCTGCTTGCGCACGAAGGATTTGGCTATCACACGCTCACGGATGTCCCCAAAGGGGAGGAGATTAATGAGTACAACCTGATTGTGCTCCCCTCAACGAGTTGTCTCAGTGCGGATCAACGGCAGGCTGTCAAAGACTTCCTGAAGGCCGGAAAAGGCGTGGTCATGACCTGGGCTTGCGGGACACGCAACGAGTATGGCCAGTGGGAACGCTACTCGCTGCTGCACGAGATCGGAGGCATGGATGTTGTTGCACCCCCTCCAGCCTCCTCCCGGGATGTGAGCACGGCGATGCTGTCGGGCGGCTATCCGATTACGGCAGATCTGTACCCTGGATTCCGCCTGGCGGTGACCCGTTTCGATCAACCCGTCTCGTGCCATGTGCGAGAAAATCGCGTTATGATTGATGGCGTCTGGACGGATGTTGAAGAACCGTCTTTCGAGTTGCATAGCGTGCGCAACCGGGCCGCCGTCACCCACGGCAACTATCTCGGGGGGCGCTTTGTCTGGATGGGCTTCACGGTGGGATCCGGTCGTGAGACCCCCGTGCAGCGCAATGCCTTTTTCGGCCTGATACGCAATGCCATGGTGTGGGCCGGTCACCAGGTGCAGGCCTTTAAACCCGTCTGGCCTGATGAGAAGAGTTGTTTGGTTTCAATCACTCAGAACATTCATGGCCCCGAAGATGTTGATCCGCGTGTGATTGCACTGCTGCGCAAGCATCGTGTACCGGTGACGTCATTCGTGGTTCCAAGGGCAATGGCTGAGTCTGAGGGGCTGATGCAACAACTCGCTGAGATTGGTGAAGTTGGGGTTCTAGGCGATCCAGCAGTTGACTTCAAAGCACTTTCGCTTTCCGAACAGCAACGTCTGTTGACGGCTGAACGGAGCGCGGTGAAGTCATTGTGCGGGAAGCCGCCAGTGGGGTTCCGCCCCGCTTCGGATCGGGAGTTTAGCGAGCACACCCTCGATGCTCTCGTTCGGTCCGGTTACCGCTACATATCGACCGCGAAGTATGACCGTATGGTTCCGAATGCGATCCGCAGTTTCCGCAAAGTGGCGCTTGTTACTCGCCCACAGCTACTGTGGATGCTGCCAGATATGCCTCTGATTCCACTCGGAGCGTCGAAGGTGGCACATGACAACACCATGCTCTCGCATTTCGCTCAGATTCATGCTCTGAATGGGTTCTACTGCCTGTCGTTCCGCCCGTCGGTCGTCGATAGTCGTTTTGTTGACCGGCTTGATGCATTGCTGGAGGCAATCTCGCGTGAGAATGTTCTGGTGACCACCGGACTTGGGGCTACCGAGGTATGGCGAGGATGGGATCATATCAAGATGACGACCCTGCATATGTCTCCGAAGCGGATCTCTCTGAAGATCAGTAATACGGGAACGGAGAACGTCGATGACATTGTGATGTACATCGAACTCCCACGAATTACCAGCAAGCTGGATATTGAGTCGATGACGTTGGGCACAGCACTTCCTGACAGCATGTCGCATGACGGTATTCGCTGGAAATTGTATCTGGACAGCCTGAGCGCAGGCAAGAACGTTACCTACTATCTCGATCTGCCACGGAATGCTCCCAGGCACACCAATGCGTCTGTCATGCATGGTGAAGCAGATGAGCCTGAAACAGGTGCGAAGCCGGAGTGATGGGGAGGACGCTTGCTTCGCAGCCGTGCTCCTGGAGTCTTGTGGGATGTGCTTCTTTCGTCTTTCAGGTCTGATTTAGGAGTATATGCTTTTTCCGACGACAGTATTCGCCGTCTTCTTTCTTTGCGTCTTCTCCGGGAGCTGGCTACTGGCCGAACGGAAGACGCTCTGGAAGTGCTATCTGCTGATCTGTAGCTATGTGTTTTATGGGTGGTGGGATTGGCGTTTTCTCTCTTTGATTGTGCTTTGCTCTCTCGTCAACCATGCGGCCGCCATCGGGCTCTCACGTGTGATGCGGACCCGTTCCCGGCGGTCGATTCTGACGGCCGCTATCCTGTGTAATCTTGGGGTCCTCGGGTTCTTCAAGTACTACAAGTTCTTTGTGCTCTCTGCTTATGCTACACTACACCAGGTGGGCCTGTCGTGTTCGCTGCCGCTTCTGGATGTTGTCCTCCCCGTGGGGATTTCTTTCTTCACCTTCCAGGCGATGAGCTACGTCATTGACGTTTACCGCAAGGACACCGAGCCCGCCCAGAGCTTGCTGGAATTCTCAACCTATCTCGCATTCTTTCCCCAGCTCGTGGCGGGGCCGATCGTGCGGGCTCGCGTCCTGCTTCCTCAGCTTGCAGGAGGGTTGGATCGCCGCCATATTGATGCGGGCAGGGCCTCGAGTCTGATTCTCGCGGGGCTATTCAAGAAGACCGTTGTCGCCAATACGCTTTCTCAGTGCCTTGTTGATCCGGTGTTTGAAGATCCCTCTGCCTTTGCCGGACCCGATGTGCTGCTGGGAGTATACGGTTATGCGGTTCAGATCTACTGCGACTTTTCGGCCTATTCCGACATCGCTATTGGTGTCGCGCTGCTCTTGGGCATACGGTTTCCCGCGAATTTCAATGCTCCCTACTTCGCTTGCTCTTTTCGCACATTCTGGCAGCGCTGGCATATTTCGCTGTCAACATGGCTGCGTGACTATCTCTACATTCCTTTGGGCGGCTCGCGTGGAGCATCCTTCCGGGTTTCCCGAAACCTCATGCTCACGTTCCTGCTGGGCGGGCTTTGGCACGGGGCGCAATGGCGATTCGTGGCATGGGGTGCGCTGCACGGTTTCTATTTGCTCGGCGAACGGATGTTGACGCGTGTTGGGGTTGGTGCGCCGTCGCCGCGCGTCGGTGGTCGTCGCCCGGGTTGGGTAGGGCGTGGGATTGCATGGGTCATTGTCTTTCATCTCATATGTCTTTCGTGGGTGTTTTTTCGTGCCGAAAACTTTGCAGATGCGTGGCTTCTTCTTGGGCGGTTCGGGGACTGGAAATCTGCAACGTTGTGGACGATCCCCACCGTTGGGATGCTGCTGGTTGGTTTCGCGGCTCAGGCGCTGGATGGTACACGGATGGCACCGGTATGGAACTGGCTCAACCGGCAGAGTTTTCTATTGCATGGGGGGATTGTCGCGATCATACTGACGATCATACTGGGGCTGGGCCCGCAGGGGGTTGCGCCCTTTATCTATTTTCAGTTCTAATGGACTCAAATGCCCAAAATATAGAGGAAGAGCGCGTCCAGATTAACGCAGGACGAGATCTGAGCTGCGTGACCCGCAGTTTGATTGTTTTCGTTTTGTTCAGCGTATTGCTGAACGCATCAGGATTGCAGCGCAGCGCTTCATTGCTGCCGTTTGGTCCTCGGCGACGTATCTGTATGGCGCTGACGCGTCCGGTCGCTGCGGCCAGCGCGCACTTGCATGCGGATCGTTTGCGTCTTTGGTTTGAGCGCTTTTCCGCATCCGAAGGACAGTATCATGATTAGTCGTGGTTCGAGTTTGGGTACACGTGCCCTTTGCACCGTGCTGGCGTGTGCGTTCGCGTTGGTGGCGGATGCTCTCGCAGCGGATGTGCTGGTCGTTGGTGATTCCATGATGAAACCGGTGGCCCGCGCTCTCAAGAAGGAGTGTATTGCACGTGACCTGTCGGTGGAGATTATGACATCCATCGGGTCTGGTCTGGCCCGGTTGGATTTACTGGACTGGCATACGGAGGTGCGTGCGCTTGTCGAGGCCCACGAGCCGAAGACGGCATTTGTCATGATGGGGACCAATGACAACCAGCCTATGCAGATGGGAGATGCAACCCTCCCGTTTGGGGGAGAGGGCTGGAAGATGGAGTATGGCCGCCGTGCTGGAAAACTCATGGATATTCTCGTGGAGGAGGGGGCAGTTAGAGTGGTGTGGATTGGTTTGCCCTGCATGCGTGAGTCGGATTTGG
>JABGOW010000299.1:0-1939 GCA_018645275.1 Verrucomicrobiota bacterium | reverse complement strand
TGGATGCAGACGCAAAGACAATCAGTCGCATCGTGGAGCAGCAGGCAGCGGCTCGTCCGCAGGTTCGATTCCTTCCAACCTACAGGCGCTTCAGCAAGAAAGGCGCCTACAGTGCATACATCATTCAGTCCAGCGGGATGCCGCTGGATGTTCGGGCATCAGACGGTATTCACCTGAATCGCAAGGGGGCTGAGCTGTTGGCAACGCTTGTGATGACGGAACATGACAGAGAATAAGTTACAGAGCGGGAGTAGTCATATGCGTAGGGAACAGAACTGGAGCAGGTGGCGGCGCCTCATGGTTGCGGCGGTCTTGTTGGGGAGTGCCCTGACTGTCGGAAGCAGCCAGGCTGAGACTGTACGGCGAGTAGCTCTTCAGCCGAACGACGCGACTCCGGCTGCGCTGGGCGCATCATCCCTCGCTGCTGCCGAATTGTCCCCTGGTGGTGCTTCGCCAAGTGATCGCATCGGGCGCGAGGGCCTCTACAATGCCGTTTCTGCAATGCTCATTACCGAGGCTGAACTGGTCAAGGAGTCTGAGGGCAAGAAGAAAGCGGGCCTTCGGGGGCACGTCGATAAACCGAGCCGCGCCAGTGAGCTGATGTACGCAGGGCTTGACGATGTCCTCGATGAGGAGTTTGAGCGTGCAATTCCGAAACTGGAAGCCGCTATTGAGGCGGAGCCCACCCTGCTCTCGGTATGGTCCACGCTGGGGTGGACCTACTGGCGTGTTGACCGAAAGGACGATGCGATTGCCCTCTGGCAGCGGTTGCTGGCGCTCGATGAAGACAGCCCGGTACCGCACATGCTGTTGGGGAACGGGTATGTCGGGACGGAGGAGTTGAAAAAGGGGGAAATGCACCTCAAGCGGAGCATTGAGCTGGATCCGACTCTTGTCGAACCCCGCCTGGTCTTGAGCTCTGTTTATAGATGGACCGGACGACATCGCGCATCCATCAAGCTATTGAGTGAGCTGCTTGCCGAGTCCCCGGATCGTTTGGATATCCAGAACGAGCTGGCGCTTTCGCTTTACCACAATGGCGATTACGATGAGGCGTTGCCGCTTCTGCAACAGGGCGTTCGAGCTGTCCCAGACAACCGGCAACTCGTGACGGCGCACGCGCGTTGCCTGCTGCATACGGGGAATGTGACCGAAGCGACGCTCCGGGCGAAGCGTTTGGTGAAGGATGGCGGGGTTGATATGGACCTCCTTCTGTTGTTGGCAGATGCGCCACGCTACAGGGACTCTCCTGCCGAGGCGGTACCCTACCTTGAGGATATCGCTCGGAACGCGAAGGATCCTATCATCCGGCGCGAGGCGCTACGGCGACTGAATGAGCTCTACGTTCGATTGTGGGAGCGTGAACCCGAGCGCTATCCACTCAACAAGGCTATCGCAGCCGTCAAGAAGCTCATCGATATGGATCCTGATTTCATCCAATGGCAGCAGGCTTTAGGGGAGCTGTACATGCTGGACCGGCAGTATGTTCCTGCGGAGTCAACCTTCAAGGATGTCATATCGAACGGCAACACGAATTCTCTCAACGCGCATCTGGGGCTGTGTGAGACGTATCAGGCTGCCAAGAGCTTCGATCGGGCCGTTGAACAGTTTGAGATTGCCAGTGAGGTGAATCCCCGGAATCCGTATCACTTCAGCATGGAGGCGCGCCTGGAGATGTCTCGTGCGGGTGTTGATGAGGCTGCGGAGGCCATCGACAAGCTGGAGGCCGCGGGATCGCGTGGTGCGGTGGCTGTCCTGCTCTATCGTGGACTCTCGGACAGTGACTGGTCCGATCGCATGTCTGTCCGTCGTTTTCGCCTGCACATCCTGGCACTGAAGCAGGCTGGATTCAAGTTCCTGACACCAGAGGAGCTGCCAGACTACTTCGCCTCGCTGGAGCGGCCAGAAGACGATCTTGATGAGCATCGGCCGGATCGTG
>JABGOW010000408.1:8152-10856 GCA_018645275.1 Verrucomicrobiota bacterium | reverse complement strand
GGTTCCGCGGGTCTACACATCGAATCTATCGGATCCCCTGTCTTCGATTGTGCAACGCAATCTCTATCCCGTTCTGGCGAAGCTCTTCCCGGGCGCCCTCGTGAGCCACCGGTCTGCCCTGGAAGGAAGACCTGCCACAGATGGAACCATCTTCCTGACCTACCGCTATACGAAGAAGGTTGAACTTCCCGGTCTGACGGTTCGCCTTATCAGTGGCCGCGGACCGTGTGCGCAGGATATGGCTTTTGTCGGCGGGCTACACATTGCCTGTGAGGCCAGAGCATACCTTGAGAACATGCAGCCGGCCCGCAGCCGTGGAACGGTGGCAAAATGCCTGTCGCGCGCCGAGGTCGAGAGCCGACTAGAGAAGCTATGCCGCATTCGTGGAGAAGAAGGCTTGAACAAGCTGCGCGATGCGGCAAGAGGGCTATCTTGTGAGCTGGGTATGGAGGCTGAGTTCGATGCCCTGGCGGGGGTCATTGGGGCTATTCTGAGTTCAAGGCCTGCAGAGTCTCTACGCCATCCCGCCGCGCGTGCCAGAGCGATGGGGCAACCCTATGATCCGGATCGGGTCGGTCTCTTTCACGCGCTCTTTGGCGAGCTGAAGAGCTCAGAGCTCGATATGGCGGTAGAGAACCGGACAAGCGCTGACGAGGTCCGCAACCTGGCCTTCTTCGAAGCCTACTTCTCCAACTACATTGAGGGGACGGAGTTTGAGCTCGAGGAAGCTCGAGAAATCTGCTTCGAAAACCGGATTCCGCGTGAACGTCCAGTCGATGCGCATGATATACTGGGTACCTTCCGTGTGGTTTCCGACCCAGCCCAGATGGGGAGGGTTCCCCGGTCAATTGAATCTTTTGTGGACATGCTGAGAGATCGTCACGCAACCGTTATGGCTGCTCACACGGGAGTGCGGCCGGGAGTGTTCAAGGAGAAGCCAAACCGCGCCGGAGAAACGCAGTTTGTGGATCCCGAGCTTGTGCGTGGTACCCTGGGACATGCTTTCGATCTGTTGCAGGGATTGGAGCACCCCCTTGCTCGTGCTGCCTTCATCATGTTTTCCGTTGCGGAAATTCATCCATTCACCGATGGCAATGGCCGTGTAGCGCGGATCATGATGAACGCTGAACTTGTTCATGGCGGCTTGGTCAAGATCATGATCCCCACCGTCTACCGGGATGACTACCTGCTTGCGTTGCGTGCCCTTTCCCGCCAGGGAAGAGCAGGGCCCCTGGTACGGATGCTAACTCATGCTCAACGCTTCTGCTCAGAGATCGACTTCAAGGACTTCGACCATGCACGCCACCGTCTTGAGGTCGCCAACGCGTTCAAGGAGCCTGACGAAGCCCGACTCAGGCTTTCCGGATGAATCCAAGGGGTTTTCAGGGGCTGCCTCCAGTCTCCTCTTCTGTTACTCCCCTTCGGTCTTCGCTGCGCTTCGCCCGACACGTCGGGGAGCCGACTTCCATCCGCGAATCCTCCCGATTTTGTGTGATATTGAAGACGATTGTTGTATAAACCAATGGCTAGCGGGGCGCGGTGGCTGTATGGTAGAGGGCATTGGGAGGCATGTTTGTATGAATAAATCGTTGTCGATGTTTGTTGGGGGCATTTTGATTGGGGCGCTGGTGGCTACGGCCGGATTCTCGTTGTTTCTGCGTGGACAGAAGGGCGCAGGGGGCGGACAGCAGCAGCTGGTGCTGAAGTTGGGGCATTGCCTGGATACCAACCACCCGGTTCACAAGGGCATGGAGTTCATGAAGCAGCGCCTCGAAGCGATGTCCGGCGGCACTGTCACGATCGATATCTACCCCAGTTCGGTACTCGGTTCCGAGGTGCAGTGCATTGAGCAGCTTCAGAACGGTTCATTAGCCATGACCAAGACCTCGGCGGCTTCAATCGAAAATTTCATTCCCGCGATGTCGGTCTTCGGACTGCCCTACGTCTTTCGCGATGCCGACCACTACTGGAATGTCCTGAATAGCGAGATCGGAAAGCGTCTGCTGGAGAAGGGCGAGGGCAAGTTCCTGCGCGGGCTCTGCTACTACGACTCAGGAAGTCGCAACTTCTACACCAAGGAGAAACCCATCCGCACGCCCGATGATCTGAAAGGCTTGAAGATCCGGGTCATGAACAGCAAGACCGCCATGGACATGGTCAAGGCCATGGGCGGGGCGCCCACGCCGATTGCATGGGGTGAGCTCTATTCCGCCCTGGCGCAGGGCACCGTCGATGGCGCAGAGAACAATCTGCCCAGTTTCACGTCGAATAAGCACTACGAGGTTTGCAAACACTTCACCCGCGACGGCCATACCCGCATCCCCGACATGCTGTTGATCGGCACGAAGATCTGGAGCAAGCTAGATCCCCAGGTGCAGGCCTGGGTGCAGCAGGCTGCCGCCGAATCCTCGACCTTCCAGCGTAAGCTGTGGGAGGAGGAAACGCTGGCATCGTTGGCGCGAGCCAAAGCCGAAGGCGTGACGGTCTACGACGTCGACACCGCCGCGTTCGCCGCCAAGGTCAAGCCGATGCACGGCGCCGTGGAGAATGCGGAAGTGCGGGCGCTGCTGGAGAAGATTGGGAAGGTGGAGTAGGGGGCGGTTCAGTGTTCAGTATTCAGTGTTCAGTATTCAGTGCTTGGTGTTTAGTGCTTGGTGTTTAGTATTTGGAGGTGGTGAGACATGGGGAAGCATGCGTTTGCGAA
>JABGOW010000408.1:0-8052 GCA_018645275.1 Verrucomicrobiota bacterium | reverse complement strand
TTCAAAGGCACCGGCCACGGTCGAGTACGCGAAGACTCTGCCCCCTACGGATCACTCGACGAGTTCTTCGTCTAAGAACTGTCTTCTGAACACTGAACACTGAACACCGAAAACGGAACACTGAAAACTAAAAACTGAAAACTGAAACAGGTGTGGAAATGTTAAAGAGACTGTTACAGCTCAAGAAATGGATGACCAAGGCGCTCGATGCGGTGCTTATCGTGGCGGTGGGGCTGCTGGTGCTGGACGTGGTGTGGGGGGTATTTACCCGGTATGTCATGGGTGAGCAGGCTAAGTGGACTGAGGAGCTTGCCCGCTTCCTGCTGGTTTGGGTAGCACTGCTTGGCGGGGCGGTTGCCTTTGGCACCAAGGGACATCTCGGGGTTGACTACTTTGTTGGCAAGTTTCATCCTTCCACCCGGAAACTGATGGCCGTGTTCAGCCACCTCATCGTACTCTTCTTCGCCGGTGCCGTCTTTCTCTATGGTGGCAGCCGCGTGGTCGTCGATGCCCTCGCGATGGAGCAGATGACTCCGGCTCTGGGGTGGAAAATGGGCTACGTCTATCTCGCCCTCCCCCTCGCCGGTATCTTTATGGTTCTATTTACAATTGAAAACCTCGCCGAAACCATTGCAACTCCGGCCGCTTCCCTACATGAAGCCGAAGACGTATTGGAGGCTGAGTAGGGGGAGTGTTCAGTGTTCAGTGTTCAGTATCCAGTGTGCAGTGTTCAGTGTTCAGTGTTCAGTATTTGGAGGTGGTTAGAAATGGGGAAGCATGAGTTTGCCAAGAGTTTCAGGGATCTGATTGTCTACCAGAAGGCAAGAAGCGTTTCGCAGAGGGTATTCGTGCTGTCCAAAGCGTTCCCGTGCGAAGAGAGATACTCGCTGACTGACCAGGGGCGGCGCTCTTCCCGCTCCGTGGGAGCTCAGATTGCGGAGGCTTGGGCGAAGCGTCGCTATCCGAATCATTTCGCATCGAAGCTGACCGATGCCGACGGCGAGCAGAACGAGACTCAGCATTGGATTGAAACAGCCGTGGATTGCGAATACCTGAAGCAAACTGAAGCTGACGTTGTGATAGGGGAATTGCAGGAGGTGGGCCGGATGCTGGGTAGCATGATAAGCCGTGCGGATGACTTTAAAGGCGACGGTTACGGGCGAGTGCATGAAGACTCTGCCCCCTACGGATCACTCGACGAGTTCTTCGGCTGAACACTGAACACTGAATACTGAACACTGAATACTGAATACTGAAAACTGAACACTGAAAACTGGAAACTGACCATGGGCGCAACAGCACTTATCCTTATTGCGGTATTCATTCTGCTACTCGTCATGAATGTGCCGATTGCGGTGTCGATTGCGCTGGCCACCTTTGTGGCGGTGTTGGCCGAAGGGGCCGACCCAGGAATTGTTGTCGCTGCCAAAATGGCCAATGGGGTGAACAGCTTCGCGCTGTTGGCTATTCCTTTCTTCATTCTCTCCGGCCACCTGATGGGACGGGGAGGGTTGGCGCGACGGCTGATTGATTTTGCGGCCACGCTGGTAGGTCGACTGCCCGGTGGACTGGGCTATGTAAACACGCTCACCTGCATGCTATTCGGGTCGATTTCCGGTTCGGCGGCGGCGGCCGTATCGTCCGTCGGTGGCTTCATGATTCCGGAGATGAATCGCAAGGGATATGGCCGGGAGTTCAACGTCTCCGTGACCACCACGGCCGCGACCACCGGCCTGTTGATTCCGCCCAGCAACATTATGATTGTCTACTCCGTTGCGGCCGGGTCCGTTTCAATCGCGGCAATGTTCATGGCGGGCTTTCTGCCGGGAATCATCATGGGGCTATTCATCATGCTGGTCGCCGGGATCATTTCCATTCTCCACGGCTACCGTGGCGAATCGCTGGAGATGCCCGCCTGGAAACCGTTTGCCGCGACGGGTGTGGTGGTCTCGATCATTGGCGCTATTCTACTTTCGAAGCAGGGGGTGCTCGATCTCGGTTTTGCACTGGGATCGTTCAGAGTGGGGAACGCGGCTGTGTGGTTCGGCCTGATTTCGATTGTGAGCTGTATCTGCTTCAGAACCTTTCGCCGCGCCTACCTAACGCTGTTGCTGATCATCATTGTGATTGGCGGTATTCTGGGAGGCATTTTTACGGCAACCGAGGCGGCCGCCATTGCCGTTGTATACGCGTTTCTGCTCTCCGTCGTGGTCTATCGCGAAATCAAACTGCGTGAGATTCCCGAACTGCTGCTGAAAACCGGTATTACCACGGCGGTTGTGATGTTGTTGATCGGCGCGAGTTCAGGCATGAGCTGGATCATGACGATGGCCAATATTCCTCAAACCGTCAGCGCGGCACTGCTGGGACTGTCTGACAATCCCGTCGTGATCCTGTTAACCATCAATGTGCTGTTGATGTTCGTTGGCACCTTTATGGACATGACGCCGGCGGTACTGATCTTTACGCCGATCTTTCTGCCGGTGGTGGCCTCGCTTGGCATGCACCCGGTCCACTTCGGCATCATGCTGATCGCCAACCTCTGCATCGGGCTCTGCACGCCGCCGGTGGGAACCTGCCTCTTTATCGGCTGCGGGGTGGGGGATACCTCCATCGCCAAAGTCACCAAGACCATGCTGCCCTTCTTCGGCGCCATGGTTGCTGCGCTCATGGTGATCACCTACGTGCCCCGCATCACCCTCTGGCTCCCCGTGCAGTGCAAGCAGCTCAAAGCCGCTGACGTCGAGAAGTGCGAGTTCATGCAACCACGCTAGGGCACGCTCCCGAAGGGATAGGCGCAACACAAGGGGCGCTTCGCTACTGAGCCAAGCAACCGATTAAGCAGTTCGACTAAGGGTAGCGAACCAATCTCCGATCATCGTGCGATGAGGAGGGTGCCAACCGGGATGACATGAAGGCGGGCGCTTTGGCTGACGACAAAACTGCCGTCCGCCGCCGAGACCACAACATCGTAGGTTGCGCCATCGGTGACACCAACGGGACTGAGCTCCAGCCAGGGCGCATTCTCCGCGGGAAGCCATACACCGTTCTTTCGCCACTGGTAGGATGAGGCGTCGGGCGAATAGACGTGTAGTACTGCCGATTCTCCCGTGTAGACGGTCAGTGCTGTGGGTTGGATCCATATCCGCGGTGGAGTCCCGGACGGCGTCGGCACACCGTCATGGATGAACACGTAGATGTTCTTGGTTGTGTACGTGGCGGCGTTGTATGTGAATGTCCAGTCAGGGTCATTGTTGGTCCAGACGGGGTTGTTGCCGATACCGAGCCCCGGTGTGCGGTTGTTGCTGCCGAAGCTGATCATGGACATGATCGTATGGCCTTCACCGAAGTTGTGAACCTGCATGGAGCCATGTCCGGCGGATGTGCTGTTGTAACCGCCGTCCCCGAAATCGTACGTGCCGGCATCCGCGCCCGGGATAGTGGCGGAATTCTGCGCACCGTAGTTGCTCGGCCAGAATTCCAGGTTGCCGGTTGCAATGCTCATTCCGGTTGTCACGGCGGCATTGGAGGAGGCATAGACATTCATGTTATCCACGACAATCTGCCACGCGGTCTGCCTGTCTGCGGTGGGTACCCCGATCTTGCGGAGGTTGGTTGTGAAGGCATCCATTGACGCCCAGGCCCAGGTGCCCGTGCCGCCGGTCTCAAGCTCCATGCAGTAGGCAATGCGGTCGAAGGGCGCATCGCGCGGAAACACACTTTCATCCACGCTATAGTCGCAGCCATTCGCGTAGGTGGTGCTGTCCGCGACGGCGAGCTCGTGGATCAGATTGTACTCGCCGAATTCAGGGATGTCCGAGAAGAAGCCCGGTAGGGCCGTTGTCACCGGAGCCGTGAAGTCCACCGTCGTGTGGGGCGGCAGGAGGTTGGCGTTGACGGACCGGTCGCGAATGCCGCTTGCGCTGAGCGTATACGGTTGCCCGGCGACCATGGCGGTCGTTGTAAGGATGACGTTCTTCCTGTCCGGACGCAGGGAGGCGCGGACAACCGTGACCCCGTTGTCGATCGAGTACTTCGAGGGATCGGCGGCGTTGTCGGACATCTCTTCGTTGAACGTGACGATAACGCGGTCAAGTGAGCGAGAAGCGGTAGCACTATTCAAGGCCGGGGCCGAGTTGTCGCCGTCGCCGCCCGGGAGGATGAAGATGTGCATCCGACGTGAGTCGTAGTCGGCGGCGTTGCCGGCGAACGTCCAATCCGTGTCGGTGTGGGGTCTGTTACCGATTCCAATGTCCACGGTTTCGCTCGTGTCATTGAAGTGGTTCACCGCGAAAAGGGTCTGCCCGGCCGTGTAGTTGTGCACCTGCATGGAACCGTAGCCTTTGCTCGTGCCGCTATTGCCGTCTCCAAAGTCGTACGCAGTTTCCGAAGCGCCCGGTACCCCGGCATCGTTGCCTGCGTCATAGCTCGACGGCCAGAACTCGATGTTCCCCGCGGCCACGGTGCCGGTGGTGACGCCGCCGACATTGGACTGGATCTCCAGGTTGCTGACATACTGGCGGAAGTGTGTGCCGCTTCGCGGGACGTCAATCCTCGACGCATCCCCGGTAAACGCATCCATGGCCGTCCAGACGAAGCTGGTGGCGGTGCCGGCGACCAGTTCCAGATAGTAGGCCACGCGCGTGAATTCCTGCGGCAGTCCGTTGGTGTAGTTGTTCGCCAGGTAGTAGGAGTCGGCATTGTTCCAGAAATCGGCCTGGACTGGGATGTTGATCGTGTATGCCAGATGGTAGCCCTCGGCACCGGTCACGTTGGCGGAAACTTCGGGTGGAAGCGGCGGGGGCGCGGCCGGTCGCACCAGAATATGCATGCGGCGGCGTACGTACGTGTGCGCATTATCGGCCAGGGTCCAGTCGGGATGGCTGGTTGGCTGGTTGCCGATACCGATTGCGATTGATCTACCGGAAGCACCCCAGTTGTTCATGCAGAGCACACTTTGCGCCCATTCAGAGTTGTGTATCTGCATGGATCCGTGCGCCCCGGCGGTACTCCGCGTGTCGCCGAAGTCATACGTGCTGTCGCTGGCACCGGGGATGCCGATGGCATTGGGTGCGCTGTAGTTGTGGGGCCAGAACTCGATGTTGCCAGCCATGCCGGTGCCATTGGTTACGCCCGCAACACTGGATTTGACATCGAGGTTGCTCACGGAGTGTTGGAATACGCTACCAGATGCAAATGTCGGTACGCCAATTGCGTCAAGATCGTCGGTAAAGGCGTCCATGGATGTCCAGACATACTGCGTGGATGCGTTGTTGGCCGGGGTGAGCTCCAGGTAGTAGGCGATTCTGTCGAACGGCAGCTCGAGATCGCTCAGGTTGAAGTCGTAGTGTTCGATATCATCGCCGAACTGGCTGATGCTCGGGATGTCCAGGGAGTAAACCAACTCATAGCCGTGAGCCAGTTCCCCGGTGCTGATTCCGACGTTGGTGATGATCTCATCTGGAATGCCCGACCCCAGCGGCAAAGTGGTGTCCGGGGCAATGAGGTTTGCAGCGGCATCGCGGACTCCGTTGATGGTAAGGACCAGTGCGCGTTCCGGCAGGGCGGTGGTTGTCAATCTTACCGTTCTGCCGTCGGACAGGCGTTCGGCACTGGTTACGACAACCCCGTTGTCGATGGTGAAATTTGCCGCGACGATGGAAGGCGCCGACACCGTCTCGTCGAAATGCACCATCACGACACCGGCAAGGGAGGCCATTTTCGCGGAGAGCGCGTTGGGTCCGGTCCTGTCGCTGCTGTCATCATACTGAACCAGTACCTGTAGGGTCCTGACTGTGTAGCCCTCCGAGTTGTCCGCGAACGTCCAGTCGGGGTTGTACCGGCTTCTCCCCGTATTCGGGTCTG
Source organism: Verrucomicrobiota bacterium (assembly GCA_018645275.1). GTDB lineage: Bacteria > Verrucomicrobiota > Kiritimatiellia > UBA8416 > UBA8416 > JABGOW01. The sequence continues at coordinate 2,187 of JABGOW010000408.1, read as the reverse complement.
TGCCGATGCCAATCGCCAGGGGGCCGTCACCACCCCAGTTGTTGATGGCCATCAGCGTTTCTCCGGAGGCGGGGGCTATGAGGTGGTGAATCTGCATCGAGCCGTGGTCGCCGGAGGCTAACATTGTGTCACCGAAGTCGTAGCTACTTGCCGATGCACCGGGGATGCTGGCCGCGTTGCCCGCCGTGTAGTTGAAGGGCCAGAACTCAAGGTTGCCGGACAGGCCGGTTCCGTTGGTGACGCCGGATACATTGCAGAAGACATTCAGATTCTGCACATACTGCTGATAGACCGCCCCTGACGCAACCGTCGGGAAGCCGATCTTGTTGGTCTTGTTCGTAAAGGCATCCATTGAGACCCAGAGGTATTGCAGGTCTTCGCCATCCTTCTGTAGCTCCAGGTAGTAGGCAACCCGCGAGAAGTTACCGTCGTCTATCGTGGCGGAACGGTCGATCGAATAGGACACTTCGCTATCGCGGTAGTCGGCTATCGTCGGTAGGTCGATCTCGTAAATGAGTTGGTAGTCTTCCGACTCCGCAACGTTGTTCTGATAGCCCCGGAGGGTTGTTGGGTGGAAGGTGACCTGGCTGCCGGAGGAAATGACCAAAGGCGTCGGGGCGCTCCCGTCCTCGATGTCATTCATGGTTATCGTGTGCGTCATTCCCGGTGTCTGTACCGTTGTGGTGAGCGTGACAAGCCGGCCGTTTGCACTGAGTGACGCGTTGGTGACTGCGATGCCGTTGTCTATGCTGTAGTTGGCCGTGTTCTCGGCGCTCGCCTGCGAGACCGCCTTGTTGAAGTGCACCGTCACGTTTACGTGGTTGTCGTTCGCTTCCGCATACATCGCGGCAGGGCGGTTCGGGGCGGGGTTGGTGGCAATGATATTGGTGACGACCGGAAACCAGGCGTCTGCCATCTTCTGGTAGCCGGTGGCATTGGGGTGCAGATTGTCGTCCATGTCCGCCAGTTCGACATAGGCATGCATGTCGAGGTAGTGGACATTGTGGCCCTGGGCCTGGTGATTCGTCACCAGGGGATAGACATAGGGGTTGAAGTCGTTCGTGATGGCGATATAGCGCGAATCCGAAAGATCCTCGGCACCGCGTTTCATCAGGGTCGTGACCACGATTTCGGCGTCGGGTTGGCATTGTGCCACGCGGGTCACAAGTGCATCCACTTCGTCAATGCAATGCTCGAAGTCCGGGTCGTTGCTGTCGTTGGTGCCGACGTGAATCAGCACGACATGCGGATCGTCAATCTGGTCAAACCATCCGTAGAGGTGCTCGTAGAGCCCGATCGTGGCGTGAGACGCCCGCCAGCCGCCGTGGCCCTCGTGATTGATCTCCGCACCGAGTCCTGCCACGGAATTTCCGGTCTGTGTGCCGACATAGTCGATATTGTAGCCGGCGTTAGTGAGTGCAGTATACAGCGGATAGCGGTAGCCTCCGGGCGCACCCGAACCGTAGGTGATCGAATCCCCCAGCGGCATCACCCTGATCGCCGATTGAGACAGACCAGAGATGCAAGAGATGCCGGTTACAAGCAGGGCGGCAAGGAGAGTCAGTTTTCGCATAAATCACCGTTCTTTGTCATCTATAGATTGTAGAAGAATGGTGTTTTTAGGTCAAGGTGAGAGCCTTTTTGAGGCTTTTGCGCTGCTGTCGCAAAAGCGAGTGTTCAGTGTTCAGTGTCCAGTGTCCAGTGTTCAGTTTACAGTTTACAGTATTCGACTCTCGTGCGCCCTACGGACGCCAAATACCTCGCCTTTGAAACTGAAGCATGCCGCAGCAAATTGATGCCTGTGGGGCCTTGCCAGCCGTTGCTGCATGCGGGACACTGTACCCGTGAGAGGTGGAGCATCTATGATAAACGGTATTCTGAACGCATGGCGCGTGGCATGGTGCGGCTTCATGCCGCTGTTTGTTGTTGTCTCGGGTTTGGTGAGTGCCGCGCAGGCCGCCGCGAATCCAACCCCGTCGCGCTTGCCCGTCGCGGAGCGGCGCGTGAACTTTGTTTTCTTCATTGCCGATGATGTGTCGCAGGAGGATATTGGTTGTTATGGGCATCCGACGATCAAGACACCGCATATTGATGCCTTGGCCGCCAACGGGATGCGTTTTGATAATGCCTACCTGACCATCAGTAGCTGTAGCCCCAGCCGCTGCAGCATCATTACGGGGCGGTATC
>JABGOW010000011.1 GCA_018645275.1 Verrucomicrobiota bacterium | reverse complement strand
ATGGCGTCAAGCCTTCGGACTTCATTACCAACGAGTTTATCGACGAAAGTATCGGACTGCCGGATATGGCCGTAGAGGAGATGGAAGAAGCACCCGTCGCTCTGGGGGATGTATGTCCCGCCACGATTGTGATCCAGACCGACTGGTTCCCCGAAGCTGAGCACGGCGCGCTGTACGAAATGATCGGCGATGACTATGCCATCGACACCGACCGGAAGGTTGTCAGCGGCTCGCTGGTTGCATCCGGCGAGGACACCGGCATCGAAATTGAAGTTCGCACCGGCGGCCCGGCCATTGGTTTCCAACAGCCGCTCCAGCAGATGTATGTAGAAACCGACATCATGCTGGGCTATGTCTCGTCCGACGAAGCCGTGTTTGCCTCAGAAACGGCGCCGACTCTGGCAGTGGTGGCTCCGCTGGATAAGAACCCACAGATCATCATGTGGGACCCCGGAACCTACCCCGACGTGACAACGATTGCCGAACTTGGCGCCACCGGCGCCACCATCCAGTACTTTGCTGGTGGTGACTTCATCGATGTGTTCGTCAGTGAAGGCATCCTCTCAGCCGACCAGGTTGACCCGTCCTATGACGGTTCACCGGCCCGCTGGATTGCTGAAGACGGCGCGGTGGCCCAACAGGGCTTTGCCTCCGCCGAGCCTTACACCTACCAGAACGAGATCCCCGAGTGGGGCAAGCCGGTGGCATTCCAGCTGCTTCACGACGCCGGGTTCCAAGTCTATTCACAGACCCTGGCCATTCGAAAGGGTGAACTTGAAGAGCTGCGCCCCTGTCTGGAGCAGTTTGTTCCTATCGTCCAGCAGGCTGTAGTGGACTACGTTGCCAGCCCGGAACGGGCGAACGCTATCATCGTTGAAGCGGTGGCGGCATATGAAGACTTCTGGATCTACAATGATGCCCTGGCAGCATACTCAATCCAGGCCCAGGTCGATCTTACACTGGTTAGCAATGGTGAGGATGGGGTTGTCGGAAACATGGAAGAGTCCCGCATGCAGGCCCTGATCGACAAGATGTCCGCTGCTGGTCTGGAGATCGCTGATGGCGTCAAGCCTTCGGACTTCATTACCAACGAGTTTATCGACGAAAGTATCGGCTTGCCGTAGCATTTTCATAAGGTTGGTGTGGCGGGATGGTCATGCATCGTTCCGCCCACCAACCTTATACTTTCCCCGACCTGGAGATAATCTATGAGAGTTGCACACTTACTCAAGATGGCCTATTTTTATCGACTGTCCATCTATGATCATTGCAGTACAACCCGGGGGTTGCAGCTATGACCGAAAAAACGATGCCTACGTCAACGACAAAAGTGTTGTCCTTATCCAATGTCCACATGACTTTCCCTGACGGTACCGAAGCGCTGCGGGATGTGTCTTTTGATATCGCACCCAGAGAGTTTGTCACTATCGTGGGGCCTTCTGGGTGCGGCAAATCAACCGTACTGCGCATTGCCTCTGGTCTGCTCAAGGAGACTTCAGGTGAGGTATCCGTGGACCGCGAAAGACTCGGTTATGTATTTCAGGACGCCACCTTGATGGAATGGCGTACCGTGCAGGATAATGTGGAATTACTTACCGAGCTAAGGGGATTCGACGCCCAGGAGAGAAAACGTCGGGCTGACGATGCGATTGCGCTGGTGGGTCTCAAAGGCTTTGAGAACCATTATCCCAAGTCGCTGTCCGGTGGCATGAAAATGCGCGTGTCGCTGGCCCGTTCGCTGACCCTCAAACCGCCCGTATTTCTATTCGACGAACCTTTTGCGGCCGTAGACGAGATCACTCGGGA
>JABGOW010000549.1 GCA_018645275.1 Verrucomicrobiota bacterium | reverse complement strand
TAATCGTCAGAAATTCACCGGGGAAGTAGTGCAGCAGCGTGGCGGGGGGGTCCCCCTCCTTGCGCCCACTAAGATGGCGGGAGTAGTTCTCGATCCCAGAGCAGTATCCGAGTTCCTTCATCATCTCAATATCAAACAGCGTTCGTTGGCGAACGCGCTGCGCTTCGATCAGTTTTCCCTGACCCTCAAACCACTTCACGCGCTCCTCCAGCTCCGCGCGGATACCGGAGATGGCATTCTCGATCTTGCCATGTGGCATGACGAAGTGCTTGGCCGGTGAAATGGCAACGTGCTCCAGGGTGCGCAGCGTCTTCCCCGTGACGGCATCGACCTCCTGAATGCTCTCGACATCGTCGCCAAAGAACTCGATGCGCAGCCCGGTTGTGGAGTATGACGGGAACACATCGACGGTATCGCCGCGTACGCGAAATGTCCCAGGCTCGGGCTCATAGTCATTTCGGGCATACTGGATATCCACGAGCCCGCGCAGCACGGTGTCGCGGTCAACGCTATCTCCCACCGTCAGCCCCACCAGCATGTCGGTATAGTCCTCTGGCGAGCCCAGTCCGTAGATACAGGAAACAGAGGCCACGATGATGACATCCTCGCGACACAGTAGCGAATTCGTTGCCGAAAGCCGGAGACGCTCGATCTCCTCGTTGATGGAGGCATCCTTCTCAATCAGCGTGTCTGTCTGCGGAATATAGGCTTCCGGCTGATAGTAGTCATAGTAGCTGACGAAATACTCAACGGCATTCTCCGGAAAAAACGCTTTCAACTCACCAAAGAGCTGAGCAGCAAGCGTCTTGTTGTGGGAGATCACAAGGGTTGGCTTGCCCATCCGCTGAATGACATTGGCCATCGTAAACGTCTTGCCGGAGCCGGTAACCCCTTCCAGGGTCTGGTACGGCCGCCCTGCTCCAAGCCCATCGCAAAGCGCAGAGATCGCGGCGGGCTGATCCCCCATCGGCTCGAAATCAGCTTTCAGAAGAAACGGTGGCATGTGCGACTCCCATGCGGGTTCATCCGATCACAGCGCCAGCATCCGTTCCAGCGAGAGACGCGCCTCTGCGGCGACCTCAGCATCAACTCGAATCTCGGCCGCTGCCGGCCAGCTCTGCAACAGCTCAAGCAGATTGCGTTCATTCGTTTTCGCCATGTTGGCGCAGACAGATGGCTTCAGAGCCTTGATGTTCAGTCGTCCACGGTGCTTTTCGGCCAGCCGCTGCACGAGATTGAGCTCTGTCCCGATCACAATCGTCTCACCTTCTTGCGCGGCATTGACGTAGTCAATAATCTGGGCCGTTGACCCATGGGCATCGCACAGGCGAACCACTTCTTTCGGTGATTCCGGATGGACGATGATTTTGGCTTCAGGAAGTCTATCTCTGACTTGAGAGATCTGCTCAACGGAGAATGCCTTGTGAACCAGACAGAACCCCTTCCAGACGATCACCTTTGCACTGGCAATCGTTTCGTCACTGAGTCCTCCTTGCGGCTGGCGGGGATCATAGATCGCGACCTCTGAGTCAGCGATACCCAAATCGTACGCCGTATTTGCGCCAAGATGCTCATCTGGCAAGAAGAAGATGCGCTTCCCTTGATCCAGCACCCATTGAAACGCCTTTGCTGCATTGCTCGATGTACAGCAGAGCCCGCCATTTTGTCCGCACAGGGCCTTGATCACAGCGGTACTGTTCACATACACAACAGGAAGCCAATCGCCCCCACGTTCATCAAGCACCTGCCACGCAGCTGCCATCGCTCCCGCATCCGCCATGTCCGCCATGGGGCAGCCCGCACCGGTCTCCGGCATGTATACAGACTGCTCCGACCTGGACAGCATGTCAGCAGACTCCGCCATGAAATGCACACCACAGAACACGATGCGCTCGGCATCGCCATATTCACCGGATTTGCGCGCAAGCTCCAGAGAGTCCCCAGTCTCATCGGCATGCGCAACAACAGAGGCCCGCTGATAGTGATGCCCAAGAATGAGCAGTCGCTTGCCCCACTCTGCCCGAATCGCCTCAATCTGCTGTGCTAGCTCTGTCATCAAATGCCTTCCCTATCTCATGTCACTTGCGCCGTGATTTCCGTTCAAGGTCCCGCTCCGCCTTGCTCTTGCAGTAGGGACAGATCTCCGTTCCGACGCGCGCAGCCGTATGGCTTTCCAGAAACAGAGGCACAACCATCCAGTGGCCCTCATCATCGTTCACCCTGTGACACGTGCTGCACACCTGCAACTGACCGGTAATCGTACGCCCATGCAGATGCGCGACCTCTTCCCGCAATTCTGCCACCTCAGTCGAAAGAACCTCCGAGGAAAGGCCCCGCTGCGTGACCAGCGAAGCCGCTGTGCTGTGCTGCTGCGTACGATAGCGGAGCAAGTCCTCCATATAACCCGCGACGCGCTCTGTTTCGACGCTTACCATGCGAGAAGCAGTAACGTCACGGCCGTGGGACTGATACTCGGTCAGCTCGCCGGCCTCATTAAACAAGGCAATATCGGACCACTCAACCCAACGGGCCTCCTCTTCACTCCCGAAACGGTGCTGGTACGTGACAACGGGATTGTCACGATTGAGTAAGCTCAATTGATAGCGAACCAGCTCTTCCTGATCAGCAGGCACCTCATCCAGGAAACAGTGGCCAACCAGCTCCTCGCGGACCTTTTTAAAAAACTCACAGTAGGCACGATTAGCGTATGTCAGCGTCCCATCGGGAAGAAAGCGACAGACCAGTTCCCGCGTCGACCTGAGAACAGAATCGAGCTGACTCTCATGCTGGGCCACGCAGCCGGTTGCGAGCAAGCGCGTCGCAGCATCTTCGATCACAACAGCAAGCAAATCACGTCGGGGCAGAAATAGCGTCACCTGCAAATGCGTGTCCGTCCCATCCCAATAGGCAATGCCGCGAGCCGAACGCCCCTTCTCAGCCACCTCGTTCAACTGGGTCTGCCAGTCTGTTCTGCCTCCGGGAATCACATCAAAGAACGCGCTCTCCAGGATCGTAACGCGGGCAAGCCCCATCAGGCGTGCATAGGCCATGTTCACGTTCACCGGCTTGAACGACTCTGGGTGCCGGTAGCGATCACGCCCCACCTCTGCCAGCAAAACGCCCATTGGGAGATGCTCACAGAAAAGCTCAAAACGGTCGTCAGACTCAAACGCCGCATCTTCATCAGCAGGAGCGGGGACCTTTTCTGCCGCCGCAGGCACGGCCTTGGGCGCATCCGACGTGATACTCTGGTGCAATGCCACCAGGTCCGCGAAGATGCGGCCCTTTCCCCCTTTAGCGTCTTTCGACATGCAACACTCTCCATCCTATCCGCCGCCCGTCCCGTTCGCCGAGAAACGGATCACGGCTCCCTGCCAGACGCCTGCGATGCTACCCCAATGGAGATGCCAAAGTCAAAAAAAGCTTCCAAATCAATGCCCTTGTCCCCATATAGAGGCCATGGCGATGACTGAACAGCAAGAATGTGGCCCGAGCGTGGTGAAGTCTGTCCAACGCGTCACCGTGTGGGGTATTGTTGTCAACGTCCTGTTGTCGGCTCTCAAATTCTCGGTTGGCATCATCGGCAACAGCCAAGCCGTCGTCGCCGATGCAATCCACAGTCTGTCGGACACAACAACCGATCTCGCCGTACTTTTCGGCGTCCGCTTCTGGACCGCGCCGGCAGACGATAAACACCCCTACGGTCACTGGCGTATTGAGACGATTATCACGACCGTCATCGGGATATCCCTGGCATCCGTCGCTGGTGGGATCTGCTACAAAGCGGTGACATCCCTACACGCGCAGGAAGCCGTATCTCCGCATCCCGTTGCGCTCATTGGGGCATTCGCTTCCATCATCAGCAAGGAAGCACTCTATCGCTGGACCCTCAGGGTGGGCCGCAAGACAAGATCCTCTGCTGTCATCGCCAATGCCTGGCACCATCGCACAGATGCCATCAGTTCGATTCCCGCAGCGGCTGCCGTTATTCTGGCCCGCATCAGTCCGGACTGGGCCTTTCTGGACCACGTCGGAGCCATTCTGGTTTCGCTGTTTGTGCTACACGCGGCATGGCGCATCACCCGAACGGCCATGGCAGACCTTATCGACAAGGGCGCATCAGCCCCCACGAAAGCGCGCATAGAGGAAATTGCAATGGGGGTCGAGGGCGTGGCGACCGTGCACGCCATCCGCACCCGGATCATGGGTCCCGGCATCTATCTCGACCTTCACGTTCTTGTGGACGGCAGCCTCAGTGTCCGAGAGGGTCATGATATCTCAGAAAACGTCAAGCAGGCGCTACTTCACGAGGGCCCTGAAATCCTGGATGCCGTCGTGCATCTGGAACCCGCCTAGCGAAATCCAGCATTCTTGCCTGACACGAACCAACGTGCTAGTCTCCCCTCACAACACAAGTCTTCCTGTTCAGGTTGGAGAGCATGATGAAAGTACCGGTCCAAGACATTGTCATCAGAGAGCGCGTTCGAAAAGAGATTGGCGACATTGCACCTCTGATGGCGAGCATGCAGAAACACGGGCAACTCAATCCGATTACGATAACGCGGGACAACGAGCTGATTGCCGGTCATCGTCGTCTCCTATCGGCAACGGAGCTCAAGTGGTCCTATATTGATGCGTTAATCGTGGATCGTGAATCCGAGGTAGAGAAGCTCCAGCTTGAGTTGGAGGAAAACGTTCACCGCAAGGACTTCTCCCCTGAGGAGCTGCTAGCCGGCTACCGCCGACTCGAGAAACTCCTCAAGCCACCCATGACGCGCCGCATCGCCAACTTCTTTGGCCACGTTTTCGGAAAACTCTTCGGGGGGCGCAAACGCAAACGGAAAGAACGAGCCCCCCGCCCGCTACTCGGGACAACGGCAGACGTTTCTTCGGGGACCGAGAGTGCATCAGCGCTACGCGACGGGAACGATGGAACAGAATCATCCACCGAAGTTGGACAGTACGGAGTATAGACCATGAACAAGCACCGTGTCGCAGAGCTCGTACGCGAGCTGCTCGTTGAGATTGGCGAGGATCCTGATCGAGAAGGACTCCTCAAAACGCCTGAGCGGGTTGCAGCCTCCTATGCATTCCTGACCAGCGGCTATCACATGGACTCAAAGTCGGTGATCAACGATGCCATCTTCGAATCTCATGCCAACAACATGATCATCGTCCGCAACATTGAAGTCTATAGCCTTTGCGAACATCACATGTTGCCGTTCTTCGGGCAGTGCCACATCGGCTACATTGCAACGGGAAAAGTGCTCGGCGTCAGCAAGCTGGCTCGCATCGTCAACTGCTTTGCACGTCGGCTACAGATTCAGGAGCGACTCACCGCTCAGGTTGCTCGTGAGATCAAAGATACTGTGAATGCAGAAGGCGTTGGCGTCGTCATGGAGTGCCGCCACCTCTGCATGATGATGAGAGGTGTTGAGAAGCAGAATTCGGTGATGACCACCTCATCCGTACTGGGCAGTTTTCACGACGACCCGGCGACACGGGCGGAATTCACCAATCTCATTCTCCGGGACACGCGGTGCTAGCCCGATCATTGCTCCACGAAGTGGTGAAATGACGGGAAGTCCTAATTAGGGCGCTTCCGGATTGTCCGGGGTGTTTTCTGTTGATCAATGCACTATGAGGCGAAGTGAGATGAGATCGATCAAGCAGGTCGTTTAGGTGTAACCAAGTAAGGGTGGGGACGAAGTGTGGGCTCAAGTGTGCGCTCAAGTGTGCGCTTCGCTCTTTCTACTCTTAAGCCTACACTTTCCCGCACACTTAACCGCCACCCTTACTTGGTTACGCTTAATCGCCTGACTTGCCCGGCCTCTCAGGGAGTACGTGCCAATTCAGACCAATGAAAACACCCCGCTAATCCCCGAAGCGCCCTAATTACACCCCCCCAAATACCCAAAGAAACCCGAAGAATCGAATGCCGAGATGTGAGGGATCGGCCTTCAGGCCTTCTGTATTGTCTCCTGCTGGAACCGACTGGATCCTGTTCGGGTTTCGGGCTTCGTCATTCATTCGGGAATTGGGTCTTTAGGACTTCGTCATTCCTGCTATTTCACGACTCGTCGTGGAATATGCAGACTAAGCTTCCTGCGGTTTGACGACCTGCTCGTCATAGGAGGGCACCAGACTCGATCCAGGGGCGAGCACCAGAAAATCGTCATCCCACTCGCCATAGACCAGCTTTCGAAGGATCGACATGTCGCCTTCGATCTCATCAAAGGTCCACTGCTTCCGAGAGGCCTCTGCAAGGGACTGATCACGAAAACGATCCTCCCCCTCAATCCCCATGCGAATGAACGCGAGGCGGTCATAGTGCTGTTCGCCATCGCCCATCATCTCCATTACGTACTTCGCGTTGTCCTCGCCGTACTCATCAACCAGCTGCTGATATGACATGGAGAGCCCCAGCTGCTGTGGAATGGTCGTATCAGCAGCACCCGAGGTGTCATCGCGCTCCAACCAACCACTGGTACGATAGTAGGTCCCCGGATGGGCATCAAAGTACTCGCGGTAGCGGCTTCGGCTTCCCATGAACAGGGCAATGCAGTCATGTGCCTTCGGAATCACAATCCGCAGCCCGGGCGCCTGAATACCAACAGTACCATTGTTGCAGAGCCCATAGACCAAGGCGATCGCGTCATAGCGCTCGGAATCAACCGCGTCAAGACACTCCTGGAGACGGGCGCTCATCTTCTCGGAACCAAGGTCATGCAGCCCCTTTGGCAGGAACTGAACATCACACTGATGCGGACTGGTTGCAACGAGGGAACAGATCTCGCGATAGAAGACCTCACAACAAAGAACGCTTAGACGCATGGACAGGCTCCCCCAGTTGCTTCATGAACGCGCTGAGCATACACCGCCATTCCCTTGCTTTTCCAGCTGCCACTACTACATGTTACATCAAGAGTCGTAGCAGTCTTGGAACACAGCTCGCTGCCGTAGCTTTGAATCACCAGCTCCCAATCGACGCACATCGTATTCCATAGAGACGGGATATGCCAGCCTATCGTGGCCTCGCGCGTTGCGTCAGAATGGATGACACCGAAATGAATTGTCGGGAGTGAGGTCGTCTGGATAGTTGCGTCATAATCATGACACCGAAACAATGGAGTCATGAAAATGAGTAGAGAGGCGACGAAGGAGTATACGCTGTTGATGCGTAAGCGATATGATGAGGAGAATGGGGACAGGTCATCTATGCTGCGGGCAAGCACAGATTTCGTAATTCCTGAGATCGACTGCTGCGCAGCTTGGCTGGGGAGATGGATTCGAGGGAATAAGGCGTGCTTCCGCCGGGAAATGGCTGGCGTGCGGCGGGATCAGGTGTTGTCTGACGTTGTGCAGGTAGAGTTGTGCGGTGGCCGGGGTACCACAGAGGTGTATGTCGGTTATGTCAGCGCCTATTGCTAACTCGACGAGGCCGTGACTGGGGCAAGCTGAAGACGTCTTGCCGTGAAGAGATCGTCCCAGGCCACCTCTTTCATGCGTCTCGCCCCAGATTTACGTTTCCGTCCAAACCGATCTCGGTGGCAGTGAAAAGCGTCGTCAACATAGGTGCGACTCCCAAGGATGAGCCCATCAGCGCTTTACAGACCTGGTACTCTGTCCCTTCCTCTGTTCTTCCTCTGTTTTCGGGGATGGGCCAACTACCATCGCCACGTCGTCTCGTCAGAAATTTTCAGTTACATTGACTGGGAAGTGACGCAGATGCTCTGACGGTGGGCTCGCAGGCAACACCGCAAGAAGAACATGCGCTGGATTCAGAACCGCTACTGGTGGGTCATTCCAGACACCAACCGCTTCACAGCCGCCTGGCGAGAAAAGAGCGGAAAGCGTTACACGCTATTCCTATTCCGCATGTCCGACCTGCCCATCCGCCGACACGTTCGGATCAAGGGCAACGCCAATCCCTACAGCCCATCATGCCAGGACTACTTCACGCAACGTGTTGCCATGAAAGCTGTTAAGGTGTAAGTTGCGGAACAACGGTCGGGTCGTCAACACTACGACGGCCTTAGTAGAAGGCTTGAGCCGTGTGAAGGGAAACTATCAAGCACGGTTCTTAGGGGGACCGGGACCCGAAAAGGTCCTTGGTCTACCCGAGTGTTGAGATTGATAAACCTCACCTCAACATGTAGTATCCACCTATGAAGTACACGGTGGGATTGAAACCGAGGGCAAGCAAGGACTTGCGGCGCATCCAGAAGCAAGATGCTTCTCGAATTGCCGATGCGCTAGAACGGCTAACGGACAACCTATTGGGCGATGTCAAGCGGTTGACCAACTTCACGCCGGAATACCGGCTTCGCGTGGGGCAATACCGTGTGTTGTTTGAAGTCGAGAACGAGAATGAGATCGTGGTCTACCGGATTGTCCATCGGCGCGAAGCCTACCGGTAGAACAGGAGGAATGAAGATGCTAACACTACATCCAAGTATATTGGAGACTGATGGCAAAAAGGCGTTCGCCGTCCTGCCTTACGAAGAGTTTCAGAATCTTCAAGAGGAACTCGATGAGTACGAAGATCTAAAGGATCTTCGTGCAGCCAAAGCCAAAGAGGCAGACGCCCCTATCGAATCCCTCAGTTCTGTGCGTAGCGCTCTCAAGATTTGAGCGATCGGCACAACAAGAGGAGAATGAGGGCATCTATGCTCAACTCACCACCTTTCTGCGCGGACGCGATAGAACCTCTGGCTCCCAATCTGTGACCACGGAATATGGTTGGTTGCATCCAGCCCGTCGCCTACGCAGGAGAACTCAACATCTGACCAAGCGCCAAAAGAGGCTGCTTGTTGCACGCGGTAGTTGACACCTGGCAGGGTGGGCCATCTCATATCGAGACCGCCTTCCGAGGCGGAAAGGCCAGTGATCTGCAAGACAGTGACAGAAATGGTCACCGTCCTGCTGGTCACCGCCCCAGCGGTATTCCAGACACGCACCCGATACTGTGTGGCGTCTGTCAGAGAGAGATTCGGGACAGGCCATCTATGCCCGTTTGCTGCGCATGGGGGAACCTGTACCATGCGAGCTTGTGCGCCAAGGACCGCTGGAAGTGTCATGACGGGGGGGGGTCGCGGTCTCGCGACTACGCTGCCTTTCCAAACACAGCAGTGTCAATAGTGAGAATTCTAATGGCGACTGCATCTACTTGTTACTCACTATGTTGCACATATCCATGTAAAGACTTGTAAAGGTCTATACGTGGTGCTATGGTGTGAATATCGAGCTAGGGAACAAGAAAGAGGAAGGCCTTGTTTGGAATGAGAAGGAAGGCAGATGCGTCATACATGACTATTGAAGAGGCGTGCAAGCTTCTTCAAATCAGCCGTCCCACCCTCAACTCATACCGCAAGAAGCACAGAATCAAAGAGAACAAAGTAAAGAGAGAAATTCGACTAGACAAACTCGACGTCCTCAAGAAGCTCTACTTGCCCAACAAAGACACCGCCCCGGAATTGATATTCACCGTTACCAACACCTTCGACGTAGATGACTGTGAAATAGCGAAAGATGTGTTCGATTTCAGGCTGATCAAGGAGATAGATCCTTTCGGAGCAATATGTTTACTTTGCCGGATCAGAACGCGGATTCGAGATCAAGCAGCTGTCAGCCTTCTGTCAGATAAGCGGTCGACATCTGCCTACTTGCGGGACATCGGCCTCTTTGCGGAACTGAGCAGACTAGATTCGCGGCAAGTTCATTTTGACGACGCAACGCTGCTCAAGCCCGACCGCACTCCTGCAGACGTCATCCTCCCACTTCATATCATTGGATACAGGGGCGGGGAGAAGGCAATACTGGATGTGCTCTACAGGCAACTCGCAGCACAGGGCTTTTCGGAAGACCTGCGCAGCTCTCTCGGATGGGTTCTAGGAGAATTGGCTGACAACGCGGCGACTCATGCAACCGGACCATGCTACGTCATGCTTACCAGCAGGGAAACAGACCAGAAGATCCTCGTGCTAACCGTGGGAGATATTGGCGGAGGCATACCGAAAACAATCAAGTCCAAGGCTGTATACAGCGGACTATCCGACATGCAGGCTCTTATATGGGCATTCAAGTCTGGTGTATCCTCCTGGGATGACAAACATGAACGAGGGAAGGGACTCAACGATATTCTTGGGGTAGCGAAAGGCAATCGTGGAAACGTCCGGGCAGAATCAAATGGTCGTGCTGTTCGCTTTGATTTCAAAAGTGGTTCGCATTGTTGTTCAGTTGGAGACGCAGGTACGCAGTCAGATGGAACTCGCTACTGCATCGTTCTTACAGACTCAGAATTCGCTGCCACGACAAAGAGTGAGATTGATCAAATGCTAGACAAATTCGTGGAGGAGCTATGAGAAATATTGAGATGAGTCAGTTCGGCTCGACCCTGACTGATAGAGAAGATGGAAAAAGAGCGGCCCTATCGATCCTTGAGTGCACGCCCCCGCCGCTGCAACTGGATTTTGCAGGCGTCATGGCACTCGGTTCTTCGTTCGGTGAAGAGGTCGTCCTTAGCATAGCCAAGAACCAAGGTGATACCGTTACTATTCTCAACGCTAGCAATATTGTGAGGAATTCTCTATATCGCATTGCGGAAGGCACATCCATACACCTTTCTTTTGAGGTGCAAGCCAGGCCTTAGCTTAGTCGTCGAGAGCCTATTCCCACTTGTTGCTTGCAAACGCCCTCACTGGCAGGCCCTAGGCGGCAGTTCTTGGTACCGTCTAGCGCGCTCCTATACGCATCCCACCGTAGATTGGGAAGTGCATAAAGCGTAGCAGAAGAGCGCTGAAAACCAAGCCGCGGACAAGGTGCGTCTGCGTAAACGCTTAGGGGTGAGTGGCGTACCCGGCAGGGCTCGAACCTGCAACCTCCTGATCCGTAGTCAGGTGCTC
>JABGOW010000086.1 GCA_018645275.1 Verrucomicrobiota bacterium | reverse complement strand
AGGATCGGATCACGCTTGAGGCCGTCTTTCACATCGTGATCGGCGCGCTCGCACTGTGCATCCTCTGCAACGGATTCCTGCTATGGCGGTATATGCCGCCTCAGAGCGATCGACCGGCGCATCCAATTCTCAGCAAGATGTGGGTGGTTGCCTGGCCCTCGTGGCTCGGTCTCTTGCTCAATTTTGCAACGACTCGCACGAACTTGTGGATTCTCAGTGGTTGCCAAACATCACATGAAGTTGCCATGTTTGGTGCAGCCCTACAGGCATCCCTGCTCATGGTGCTTGCATTACAGGTTGTCAATGGTGTGCTTCCGTCATACGTCGCGGAGATGTTCTCTCAGGGCAAGCGAGACAACGTGGAGACATTGCTGCGGACCAGCGCCTTCTGTGTAACGATTCCGGCGCTGCTACTCCTCCTCGGGTTCTTCGTCATCGGGCGTCCACTTCTGTCAGTTGCATTCGGACCTCTCTACTCGGGAGGCTACACAGTCCTCTTGCTCCTCGTCACCGCACACTCGGTCAACGCCGTTACGGGGTCACATGGTGTGCTGCTCAGCATGACCGGCCACCAACGGGCCGTACTCGTACTCATGTCGGTGTCTGTTGCCCTCGCGCTTACCGTTTCCGGCGTATTCGCGCCCCGTCTCGGCGCCACCGGTGCAGCCCTCGGTGCCGCAGTCGGCATCGTGACCCTCAATCTATCCATGATGACGTACGCGCGCATCCGGCTTGGCATCAGGACATATTCGTACTACAAGCCTGACGACGTACGATATGTTTTGAAGCGACTGTCGCAGCTCTTCTTAGAACGAATCCGAAGTCTACGCGACGGCCACGTAACCTAATGAAAACACCCCTTGATACTCCCTTGATCACGATCGTGGTGGCTGTACTAAACGCGAAAGCAACAATCAGCAGGTGCATAGAGAGCATTGTCAGCCAAACGCTCGCTAGCGTGGAGTTGATCGTTATTGATGGTGCTTCTACTGACGGAACAGTCGAGCAGATCACAGCGTATGGCAACACGATCAACCACTTTGAGAGCGGTCCCGATATTGGAATCTACGACGCATGGAACAAGGCACTGCCCCACATTTCAGGCGAGTGGGTTCTCTTTCTCGGAAGTGATGACTACCTTGAGAGCCACGATGTCCTCGCTCAAGCCGCCGTGGCCCTGCAGCATGTAGGCTCCGACACACGAATTGCCTATGGAAGAGTTCGGCGTGTAAGTGCTCAAACCGGTGGGGACGATTGCACTATTGGCGAGCCATGGGAGCAAGCATCCACCCGTCTGTGGCACCACTCGCCAATTCCCCACCAGGGCACGTTCCATCGAAGTTCGCTTTTCCGGGACCACGGCCCCTTCGACCCATCGTTTAAGATTGCCGGCGACTACGAGATGCTACTTCGTGAGCTGAAAACCCATTCTGCCACGTTCATTCCCGATCCACCCATCATCTCAGTCATGCAACAAGGCGGCATCTCAACGGGTGGATTCTCGGGACTTCAAATACTGACGGAGCTACGCAGAGCCCAGGAGCGACACGGGCACAGCCACGGCGCGGCATTCTGGTTGTCTGCACAAATCAAGGCACTGACCAGGATGCTCATTGGAGCAGTTCTTGGAAGAAAACATGGCTACGCCTTCATCAAATTGTGGCGCCGCATCTGCGGGGCAAAGACGTACTGATATGCTCCGCATGCAATCACACGCAAACGCCGTCGGCACTCAGCGCATAGAAATGCCTGTACCGTGGACAACGGATGACTCAAGCCGAGGAAGACAACCCCATTGTCTAGCAACATGGATACTACTGGGCCTTGTATTGGCCTGTAGCGGGAGTGTGTTCTACGTCCACTTGACCTACCAACTCCCCGCACACCTACTTCTGTTTTCCTATGTCACGGTTTTCCTCTTCTCACAACGACGCCACATAAGCAGTCGTATGTGGTCTGCGTGGCGAAAGAGCCAGATGCTGTGGGCAGGGGGGCTTACTACCTTGTTCCTGTTTGCTCCAGGTGATCCAGGCATTATTCAATATCTATACATCTTTGCCAGAATCTACGCCGCATCTGCTGTGGTTGTTCTCTACGCTGGGTGGCCGCGGAGGCTCTACTACGACCTGTACGTCCTGCTCCAATTCATTTTATACCATTCACTTGCAGGCGTTGTTCTTGCGCCATTCGTAATGTCCTCACTAACGATATTCACTGACCCCATCTTCACGTTCCATGGTCTATTCTTCTACGTCCCAACACAATGGAGTGCAATTTCTATAGGACCCATATCGCTCATCCGCAATAGCGGCATATTCTGGGAGGCAGGAGTCTTACAGTTCTACTTGAATTTGCTTCTCTTCCTCTCTCTCTTCATCCATAAATCCAAACGAACCTCAACACTAGCAGTCCTTGGTATTCTGACAACATGGTCCACCACAGGACTCCTCATCATGTCGATGCAGTTTGCCTGGTGGTACATCAGTTATAGAAAGAGGCATTTGATCTTCGTACCTGTTCTTCTCTGCGTGGGATTGCCTTTCTTCATGTTGCTCAGCAATAACATCAACGAGAAGATTTACGGTGACAGGTCAATGTCGTACCGAATAAGGCTTGCGGACACCGAGGCGATGCTCAATGTCATCAAAGAACGGCCATTCATCGGCATCGGCGTCGACTTCCTTACGCTTGGAGAGTGGATTGAAGACTACCGGTCGATCAACGACGTTCCTCAATCGGTTCTTGAGGATAGGACTGGAAATTCGAATTCGCTCCTCGTACTGTTTGCATCCCTCGGGGTGGTCCTTGCAACAGTGTTTCTCTATCTGATGCATAGGCAGAAGCTTCTCGCCCCCCAGAACACGATCATCTTTGCCGTGCTCATCCTTACTCTTCTCTCTGAGCCGCTTTGTTTTACCGTTCTTTTTCTTATGTTTCCCGCGTCCGGGCTCATATCTCTCTTCACAAAGAGGGAACCTGCAAGAGTACGCCCCGTCCTTCTCGTCAGAAGAATAGTTAAAGCAAGCACAGCAGCCCCGGGTGTGACAAGCGTCTAGCCAAGAGCAGTCGGCGACCCATCCGAGAAAGAAGAGAGCCCCACATGCCTATTCCTACATTCTTGATTGTAGGTGCCGCAAAAGCTGGAACCACATCTCTATATCACTACCTTAAGCAACATCCAGACGTCTTTATGCCCAAGCTTAAGGAGCCGCATTACTTTGCACAGTTCGCTGACGAGCTCTGCAAGAAACAATTCTACTTCCTTCGAGAGTGGAACGAGTACCTGGCACTTTTTGAGGGGGCGGGTACGGCAAAGGCTATTGGCGAATCCAGCGTTTCATATCTCTGCCATTCAGGTACCGCGCAACGCATCAGGGATAGACTACCAGATGTCAAGATCATCATCTGCCTCAGAAATCCCGTGGAACGCGTCTTCTCCCATTTCCTGATGGATATCAGGGACGGCAAGCTCCCCTGCGCGGCAGAATTGCTTCCCACCGTGCTGGCTGATGACGATATCCCCGAAAAAATGTGGGGGTCATGCAACCTGTTTCTTGAGTGCGGCCGTTATGCCAGACAAGTTGCTGAGTATTTTGAAGTGTTTGGACGGGACAGTGTGAGGGTAATCCTCTATGAGGACTTCAAAACCAACCCCATAGAGACTCTCCACGATCTGTATGCATTCCTAGGCATCAATACCGACTTCACACCGCAGATTGGCAAGGTCTTCAACACCTATGCGAAGCCACGCTCCGCCCTCTTGGCCCCCATCTACAGCAGCTACCAGATCAGGCGCCTCGGAAAGCTGATCTTTCCCGACCAATGGAAGCAAAGAATTCTTGGGCTGTTTCTGAAGCGCGAGCCCAAACCGGAAATGACAGAGGTAGAGATGACAACGCTCTACGAACTCTATCAAGCGGATGTCGAGGCACTAGAGGATCTCCTCGGTTTTGACCTCTCGGCATGGAGGCACTGACACCGTGGCGCATGCGACATCCACCGATATGCCTATCTGCCTCTTCTGCGTCACCTCTTCCCGTTCCGGTATCGGAGACGGCTTCCTGTCTTTGGCAAATGCCATGCCACCGGGCTCCAATATTGTCGTCGTCAAGGGAGATCCCTACCAGGATGCGGAGTTCAATGTCCCTTCTGACAGGATTCTCTCTGCCTCGTTCTCAATCCGAAGCCCACTCTCCTATCTCTCGATCCGTAACTGGAAACGGCTATTCTACTTCCTCAAACAGCATAACGTTGACCATCTATTCTTCTACTCAACAGCCCCCATCAATTCACTCACCGTCATGATGGTACGGCACCTCTCCTTTTCACTCTGGTGCCACGACCCTCTCCCCCATCCTGGCGAACCAATCCATATCGTATTGCCAAAGGAAATCGATCAGCGGCTTCTATTTCAAAGCGTCCGCTGTAAGCAAGTCTTTGTCTGTAGTCACTTTCTGAAGAAACTCCTTATCACACACCGGAACGTGTCTCCTTCCAAGATAACGTGCTGCCCGCTTCCCGTCATCGAAGAGATCACGAAGCACGCGAAACGCATTGACTACAAGGACAGAGAGTTCGACATCATTTTTTGGGGAAGAGTTGAGACCTACAAAGGCCTGGATGTTCTGGGGAACGCGCTGCTCAGGATGCAAAAAGAGGGGCATGTTTTCAAAACTCTAATCGTCGGACGAGGCCCGCTCGATGCATTCATACCGACCGAATTGATATCCTCCTCCGCTGTTACCATTAAGAACCGTTATGTCGAAAATGCTGAACTGGCAGACGATATCTGCAGAAGCAAAGTTGCCGTCTTTCCTTATCGAAGCTCAACGGGCACACACACGGTACAGACCTCGTTGGCCCTCGGATGCCGCGTCGTGGCTAGCGATGTGGGGAGTTTCCGGGAGCTGTTAACCACGGAAGTTGTCAATGCAGGAAGTCTTGTGCCACCGGAGGACCCTGCCGCACTTGCGGATACGTTAATGGGTGTGTTAGCCTTACCGGACCACGATCCAACTGCCGCTCAGGGATTTGCGGAGCAGTTCGCACCGACGCGTTGGGCAGAGGCAATCATGAAAAAGGTTCGGCAACAATGAGCAACAGCAGCAGCACTCTAATTACCGGAGGTTCAGGCTTTATTGGCACGAACCTCGTTGAGCACCTCATATCTAGGCAACATCGCGTTCTCAATGTTGATATAGAGCCCCCCCGTTGCAGTAAGCACGTCGCCTATTGGCGACAGTGTGACATCCGAGATCAGAAAGCACTCCAGACCATCTGCCAGGACTTCTCACCAAAGACCATTATCCACTTGGCGGCACGGACGGACCTGAATGGCGGCACGCTCGAGGACTACAGTGGCAATACAGAAGGAACTCAATCTCTGCTGACCGTTACGCGCAAATGCCCAAGTGTGCGCCGTTGCCTCTGGGCCTCTTCGAAGTTCGTCTGCAAGAATGGCTACGCACCGCAGCACGATAACGACTTCTGTCCGGATACAGTGTATGGGGAGAGCAAAGTCGTGGGTGAGCGGATTCTCCACGAGGCACTTGATGAAGCGCCGTGGCTCGACTGGTGTATCGTCCGCCCGACTTCTATTTGGGGGCCATGGTTTAGCGAGCCATATCTGGATTTCTTCATGACGATCTACAAGAAGAGGTTCTTCAACATCCAGGGGCTGAACCCACCACGGCATTTCGGGTATGTTGGCAACGCCATCACGCAACTTGAGTCACTAATGAATGCGCCGGTTGCAGATATTCAGGGGCGCGTGTTCTACCTCGCTGACTATGACGTCTATCACGTTGTAGACTGGGCACACGCGATCGCCAAACGCTTGGGGGGCCGGAGGAGCACCCCCCACTCAATTCCATACACGCTTGCTGCATTTGCGGCGCTTGTTGGAGACGTTCTCAAGGCTTGCGGCTGGAAGAAGCCACCTTTGACCTCTTTCCGCCTCAAGAACATGGCGGCAGATACGAGCAGCGTAGATTTGTCACCGACAAAAGGTGTCTGCCCCGCCCTGCCCTACTCCATTGACCAAGGCGTCGAGAGAACAGTAGAATGGATGTCGGCCGAATCTCTGATCCGCCCATTGTAATCCAAAGGAACCGTGACACACCTACCGGGAGTGGGCCGCTTCCGTGACATGAGAGAATTGCTGACATGACTACCAAGACAACTCGAGTGCTGGGTCTGGAGTTTTTCGCCGGCACGACGCTTGAAGCCGTCCGCCTTGCACGAAAAGGGGGACTCATTGTGGCGCCATCGGGGCCCGGCCTTGCAACACTGGTGACTGATCACCAATATAGGATATCGCTCGAGAATGCCGATCTTATCCTCGTGGATAGTGGGTATCTGGCTATCTTGTGCCGCCTTTTTCTACACACACGTCTGACGCGCATCTCTGGTCTGGAATTCTTGGAAACATTGCTGTCTGACGAACATTTTCGGAATAGTCGTAAGCTCTGGGTGGACCCCTCAGAGGAAGAGGGAGCAACCAACAGGCGGCACCTGAACCGGATCGGCATTCGCGTTACCGTGGACGACTCATACGTGGCCCCTCTTTACACTCCGGGACTGGCCAAAGATGAAGCTCTCCTGCAACGGATTCGGGACGACAGACCGGATTACGTAATCATCAACATCGCCGGAAACAAGCAGGAACCACTTGGTCACCATCTCAAACAGAACTTGGAA
The DNA here is from genome assembly GCA_018645275.1 of Verrucomicrobiota bacterium. Taxonomy (GTDB): domain Bacteria; phylum Verrucomicrobiota; class Kiritimatiellia; order UBA8416; family UBA8416; genus JABGOW01. Next base: position 4,206 of record JABGOW010000086.1, on the reverse strand, counting down.
TCTCCCCCAGCTTTGGTCTGTACGGGCGCTGCCATTGCATTCCTGAGCGGCAAGCAAGCCGATATCCCCAGATGGGCCGACCGCCTGTTCCTGGGTTGGCTTGCACGTTGTTTCGTCAATCCAGGCAAGTTCATTCCTCGATATCTGAGGGCTGTATCTCTTGCACTGCTCGTTGCCAAATACGGCCGATCGGGGTTACCATCTGCGCAAATGGGAGAATCCCAAGATGACTAAACTCAGGGGACATGCACATCGCCATGCTACGGGACTCGCGCTATTGCTCCGAGCTTCAGATTGCGTGATCATTCTTGGATCGCTACTGGGGATCTTCGCTCTTAGCCACGCAGAACAGAGCCGATTCAACGAATATGCTATTTTTGGAATGGCATCAGCATTGGCGTTTCTGTTCTTCTCTGAGATCGCCCACCTCTACCGATCTTTTCGAGGAGAGCCGCCGTCGCGGGAATACAGTACGATTTGGCGAACGTGGCTCTTGGCCTTTGGCATGCCTCTCGTCTTCGGTTTTGTAACCAAACGGACCGCGTTCTACTCTCGAATCATCATTACAATATGGTTTTTCTTCGCGCCTTTCATTATCTGCATCCAACGCAGCCTCACGAGGCACCTATTACGCACCGTAAGGCGCATGGGAGTGAACTACCGGCGCGCATGCGTCTGCGGAGCAGGCGAGCAGGCAGATGCACTTATCCGTACCATCCGAGAAGCGCCAGAGATGGGCATTCGTCTCACGGGAATCTATGAAAGCTCGGCTCCTGGCACCGGCGACGACAATACGCGCACCGGCAGTTTGGATGACATGATAAGGGCGGCCCAGTCCGGCGATCTGGACATCGTCTATCTAGCTTTTCCCATTCACGAAATGCCGCGCGTGAAAGATATCATCAACTCGCTCGCGGATTCGACAGTCGACCTCTATGTCGTACCCTCTTTCGAGACCTTTCACCTCTTTCAGTCACCAGTTACGGTAGTCGGAAACACTCCCGCCCTATGTGTATTTGACACCCCGCTCCAGGGCGTAGATGGAATGGTCAAGCGGATGGAAGACCTTGCACTCGGCAGTATCGCATTGGGTCTCGCACTCCTTCCCATGGTTTGCATTGGCATATTGATCAAGTTGACCTCACGCGGCCCCGCCATATTCAAGCAACACCGATACGGTGTTGATGGCCGGGAAATCATCGTTTGGAAGTTCCGCACGATGGCCGTTTGCGAAGATTCATCGCGGCAGATCGCACAGGCTCAGAAAGAAGATGCTCGGATAACCCCTATCGGACGCGTCCTCCGCCGGACATCCCTGGATGAGTTGCCACAACTGTTCAATGTTTTGCAGGGACGGATGTCTCTCGTAGGCCCGCGCCCGCACGCTGTGGCGCACAACGAAGAGTACCGAAAACTGATCCACGGCTATATGCTCCGTCACAAAGTACGCCCCGGCATTACCGGACTCGCACAGATCCGGGGATGGCGGGGAGAGACCAAGACCTTGGAGAAGATGGAGAAGCGAGTCGAGTCAGACTTGGAGTACATTCGCGGTTGGTCGCTCTCTCTTGACCTGAAGATTCTCTTTCTCACGCTTTTCGTCGGTTTCAGACATCAGAACGCATATTGACACTCATCAAAGGACATAGAGGAAAACACATGCATAGATCTAATAGAACCCGCTGGCTTCAGCTCCAATCCATATGCCTTATCAGCCTAGCAGCTTTGGGATCACTGTATGCTGAACCACAAGCCGAGATTCCTGTTCTAGCAACATTCGCAGACGGGCACACCGTTCGATACTCAGTATCCAATGACGACAAGGTCACGCTGGAAACGTGCGCCGGAAAGCTACGCTTTCCTGCCCGTGCCATTTCATCCATTTCATGCGCTTCCGAAACCGAAATCTTTACCGCGAACCTGACTTCGGGGGAGTGTTGGAGTGCAGTCGCTGAGGGCGACATACTTGACCTTATCGGTCTGGAAGCCAATGTCATGGATATCGCTCGCCATGGGCACGTGCGCAAAGTGGAATTTGAGACGCATGACAGGCCCACTCCCTACCGAGCCGACGGCATGCGCCTCCTCCTTGAGGATGGCGGGCACTCACTCATTGATGTGTCCAAGACGCTCCTCTCTGTTGAAACAGAAGGCGGATGGCGTGAGTTGCCAGTTGGAGGGCTACGAGCACTGAAGTTCATGTCTGATGGGGAGGATGAGAACGATGGAATCGTCCTTGTGCGTTTTCCCTCGGGATCGACAGAGCGCCTTTGCTTACGTTCACGCTCCCCCTATTTCAAAGCGAAGGACTACTATGACAACACACTAAAGGTTCCCCACTCGGACATTAGCGGTATCCTTGGGTCCAAAGAGTCAACAGGGGATTCCGTTTCATCCGCCGATTCAAACCCTGACTTGAATTCGCCAACAGTGCTCTTGGAGGATGGACAGAGCGTGGCTGTTCATATTCCGTTTTCAATATGGAATCTGAAGACGAAGGCCGGCGACTTTCTGCTTCCCTCCTACCAGGTTTCCAGTCTTGAGAGGACGGGCAACAGAAACAGCGAGGTGAGGATTCGAACCATCTACTCCGAAGTGATGGTCGGAGACCTTCCGAACCGGGAGTTGCAGATATCCTCGGGGACAAATGAAGACAATCTTGGAATTCGGCTCGATACATTTCTATCCGTTAATACTGGCGCACAGCCTCGTGACATTCCGAACCACTGGCTCGTTTGGTATTTGAACACCGGGTCTGCAGTTGTCGGCAGATTCTCTGCGGCTTCTTCTGGCCTAAAGCCCCGTGATGGTGAGGATATCGACTCCCGCGACATCACTTCGGTATCCGCCATTGGGAAGCGAGAATTCCTCGTCGCAATGGATTCCGGTGGACCAATCAGGTGTACCCCATCCTCTCGCCATGCGAAGCTCACGCTCCTAATCAATGACATGTCAGTAGCTATTCCCTGGAGCCAGATCTGTGGAATCAGTTCTTCCCAGGCCATCTCCGATGAAATCTGGACGGATATGCTCGCTGGCCAAACAACTGAACCGGCTGAGGAGAAATCTAGTGGATCAATTGAGGCGCAATCTGACGACACTGCAAGACCATTGAGAGTCTCGACACCTCTGGGAACATTGGAGTTGGATCCAAGCTTGGTCTCAAGCGTTCGCATTGCAGAGCGGCGTTCAAAAGCCTGCATTGAAACCTGCTCGGGGGACCAGATCATAACATCCCTCCCATCACGAAGGTGGATTGAACAGTGGCAGCAGCTGGAAGAATACGATTGGCCAGACACCAAGCTCAGCTATGTCATTGCGGCGGAGGCGGAACAGACGTATGCAGTTCAGAGCAAGACCGCCGTCTGTCGCCTGCTAACGGGTGACATTTTCTACGGTAACGTCCCCGCTCAGACACTTGAGATCACCTCTCCGAAGGGAGGTCGGACGGTGGAGATGGCGTCATCTGATTTGGTTCATCTCTCGCGTGACATTGACGGACATTTATCGTTCATCTCTTCGCAAGGCAATGCTACACCGGGCATTCCAAGCTCCCGTACTCTCGACTTTGTCCTTTCCGTTTCCGGAGTCACAAACAGCATTCCATTCAAACAGGTAGAAACGCTCCTCATCGGGAGCATTGACCTTCCCCCCTCCACTGTGTTTCGCCCCCATTTGCCCCCGGCACTGACCGGTGAAATCCTCATTGAAGCGGGGAGCTTTGATCAGGGGAGTCTTAGCGGTCTTGATGATGAACAGCCCGTACACAGAACATCGGTAGGTGCATACTATATGGATGCGACAGAGGTGACACGTGCTCAGTTTGCAGGTTTCGCGAGGGACACCGGGTATGAAACGGTAGCAGAGGAGAACAATGCCCTTGCTACATGGCGTACTCCCGGTTTCGTACAGCGTATGGACGATCCTGTTGTCTGCATTTCATGGTTCGACGCTGCTGCCTACTGTAACTGGCGCAGTGAGCAGGCAGGCCTAGAACCATGTTACGATATAGAGGGAGACGATTCGGTCATAGCGGTCAGAGCGGCAACAGGTTACCGACTCCCGACCGAGGCAGAGTGGGAGTTTGCAGCCTGTGGACGGGGTATTCACGATCGCCACCCATGGAACGCTCTAGCAGCCAAGCGCGATTACAACATGGCCAATTTCCGATCTTCAGACTCTGCCTCAGGTGATGGATGGGAGTGG
>JABGOW010000286.1 GCA_018645275.1 Verrucomicrobiota bacterium | reverse complement strand
TTCAAATTTTTTTTCCCACTCTATTGCGTTTCGTCCATTGACTTGTGCCCATCCCGTGAGCCCCGGTTTCGATACATGGCGCCACATGTACCGGCCGATGTCCTCTTTGAACTTCTCCACAAAATGGGGGCGCTCGGGGCGCGGGCCAACGAGACTCATATCTCCCCGCAGAACGTTCCAGAACTGAGGAAGCTCGTCAAGGTTGTAGCGGCGCAGCACGCCGCCAATGGCCGTGCGGCGAGCGTCATTCTCAACGGTCCAGACGGGACCACTTTCAGCCTCGGCATCAACCGGCATCGTCCGGAGCTTGTAGAGCGTGAAGCTCCGCCCCTCTTCCCCGCAGCGCTCCTGGCGATAGAAGATGGGGCCCGGCGAACTGCGCTTCACAAGAATGGCGGCGACCGCTATGATCGGAGCCGAAACGAACAAGCCAACGAGGGCGCCCACGATGTCCTCGATTCGCTTTGTGAGGCAATTCCAGAATTTATCCAACGGCCAGGTGCTGATCCCCAACAACGGAATGTCATTGAGCGACTGCACGTCCATGCTGGTGGTCATGATACGAAACAAGTCCGGCACCATCTTAAATGTGATCAGGTTGTGTTCGCACAGCAGGAGAATCTGAACAATACGGTCGTGATCAAGCCGTGAGTCGGTAAGGACAATCTCATCAATCTCCTTGGCCCCAATCAGCGTGGCCAACTCATCAACAGACCCCAGAATCTGTTCGGGGCGAATTTCGGCGTCCGGCGGCTCCTGGCTGGTGCTCAGGAAGCCCGTGACGTGAGCCCGAAGCATGGCTTCTTTCTTAAGTGTACGCCTCACATGAACAGCGACGTGGTCAGTCCCCAGCAGCAGGATGTTGCTCTTGTGGTTACTATGCCGCGCCAGGTGCCACTCAATTCGAAAGAGGATGTAGCGTTCCAGCATCACAAAGAAGAGGACACTGAAGAAGGACATACCAATAACGAGGCGGGCAAAGTCAGCCTCATTCTGCATTGCGAAGGCCAGCACGGCGGTAATGAAGGTCCCGAGCGCCGTCGATTTCGCAATCCGGGGAATCTTGTCGATGAATGAGCCCGTCTGAGGGCGAATGAAAAGGCCGCGACTTCGGTACACGAAAAGGAACATCAGGGCGACAACGCCAGAACCTGCGGCATAGAGCTGATACGGCCGCGGCGGCGCGGGATTGCGAAGAAGCCATTCAGGGAGCCAACCGCTACCAAAGCGGATCCATGTCGCGAACATGAGGCCACCAAAAATGGCCGCCGCATCACAGATCACCGCAACGGTACTGAGCATGACATCCGATGAATCCCGCTTCTTCATGATGGACGTATACTATACGTGGCAGACGGGGAGTGCAATCAGTTGATGCGGGCTTGAACCAGGAAGATCGCAATGACGGCGACACCATAGAGGAAGATCGTGGTCAAAAGAGGAATATCCGTAAGCAGAATCCGTTCAGGCCTCTCGCCCTTTTCGTGACGATAGACGAGATCCAGATAGCGGAAGATGCCAAACATCACAAACGGGATGGTGAACCCCAACATGCTGGTTCCAAACTTCTCAACCGTATCGGGCCAGAGGGTGTAGAGCGCGTAGGAGACAATGGTGGCTGAGCTCACAACCGCAATGAGTTGATTCAGAAGCTGTGTATCGTACTGATCCAGGCTGGCACGGTGTTCGCCGTTGTCGCCGGCAAGGATCGTTTTCTCGTGCCGCCGCTTGCAGAGCGCCAAAAAAAGCGCCAGCAGAAAGGTACAAAGTAGGAGCCAGGGCGAGATCGTCACAGAGGCGGCAATCGCTCCGGCAATCGCTCTGAGCACAAATCCACAGGCAATCACAAACACGTCGACCAACGCAATCCGCTTGAGCAGGAGAGAGTAGACGATCTGAAGCAGAAGGTAGGCGAGAACCACTCCCAGGAAACGCGGATCCAATACCCACGCCCCCGCGATCACGAAGAGGATCAGAAGTAGCGACGCTACCAATGCGGTTGGAACGTTAACCTTGCCAGCGGCGATAGGCCTGAAACGCTTGGTGGGGTGCGCACGGTCGGCGGCCCTGTCACGAACATCGTTCATAAGGTAGATGCTGCTGGACGCCAGGCAGAAGAGCGCAACGCCCGGAATGATGCGCATCAGGCTGGGAACGAGCGTCACCTGCTGGCTTGCATCCCAGTAGCCAAACATGAAAGCGGCCAGCAGGATGCCGTTTTTCGTCCATTGGTTCGGACGCAACGCACGGAAGAGGTCAAGGATCGGGCTATGCTGGGCTGTCGCAGCCATCATGTGTCCTCAAAAATGCACGGGGTCAATCAAGACTTCGGCGGGCGGCGCCGGAAATGGTTGCGAAGCGCAAGCTTCCAAACCAGCCAGACGGCCTCGCGGAAAATGCCGCCACACATCTTGGAGTAGCCGGCACGGCGATCCTCAAATGTGATTGGCACCTCGCCAATGCGAAACCCCTTCATCCACGTCAAATGGGTCATCTCTATCTGAAACGAATAGCCATTGGCGATCACGTTGTCCAACGCGATGGACTCCAAGACGGAACGGCGGAAACACTTGAACCCTCCGGTGGGGTCCGTCACCGGAATTCCGGTAATCAAACGGACGTAGATCGACGCACCTTTGCTTAGGGCAAGCCGCCTCAGCGGCCAGTTTGTGATGCGAATACCATTCATATAGCGCGATCCGAGAACCAAATCCGCCGTTTCTGCAGCGCGAACGAAATTTGGAAGTTCTGCAGGATCGTGGGAAAAATCGGCATCCATTTCGAAGATGAGGTCGTATTTTCGCTCAATCGCCCACTTGAACCCAGCAAGGTAAGCCTGCCCCAGCCCCCCTTTTTCGCCGTGGTGCAGGACATGAACGAATGACTCGCTCTCGCAGAGCGCATCAATGACCGCTCCCGTTCCATCCGGTGAGTTGTCATCGACAAAAAGGACCTCAGCATCCGGGCAGTGTTGGCGCACAGCCTGTGCGATAGGACCAACATTCTCCCGCTCATCATAGGTCGGAATAACAACTAGTTTCTTGGACATGGCTGGAGGATACCGCACCCCTCAAAAGGCGGCAAGTCTTTGTTCCTATTGCATCAGGAGGGCTTATAGGCTAACGTCAACGCCTCTTTTTGAACCGCGGTGTCGCGATGGAGCCTATATGCCGATTTATCCCATAGTGAAGTTTGGAAACAAGGTGCTTCGCAAGAAGGCCAATCCCGTTTTAGAGATCAATGACGATATTCGCCAACTGGCAGCGGACATGCTAGCCAGCATGTATGCCGACAATGGTCTTGGGCTGGCGGCAGAGCAGATCGGCCGGGATGAGGCCATTTGCGTCATTGACGTACCGAAAGAAGCCGCCTGCGGTATTGCGATGCCGATCATCTTGATCAACCCCGAGGTCGTGGCGACTAATGGGGAGCAGATTGGTCAGGAGGGCTGCCTGAGCTTCCCGGGAATCTACGTCAACGTGAAACGCACCGAGGACGCGACGGTATCCTACATGGATCCAGAAGGGAACCCGCAGACCATCGAGACCTCCGGGCTGCTTGCCCGAGCGGCCCAGCATGAGATTGATCATCTCAATGGCGTGCTTCTGGTAGATCACATGTCGTCCGTTCAGAAAGTTGCGAATGCCGGCAAACTCAAACGGTTGAAGCGCGAGACTAAAATGACACTCGGCTAGCCTGAAACCACTATTATTGCTCAGTCTCAGCCGGCTCTTCCGCTTCTGCTACGACAAGGGGCCGCTCGGTGCGCTCAACGACCTCTTTGGCCAGCTCCCGGTACGCGGTTGATCCCGTGCAGTTGGAGTCGTACATGATCACCGGCTTGCCAAAGCTTGGTGCCTCGCTCAAGCGGACGTTCCGCGGAATCACCGTGTTGTAGACACGCTCACCAAAATGGGACCGAACCTCACTCACGACATCAGCCGCCAAACGGGTTCGTGCGTCATACATGGTCATCACGATGCCTTCAATCTCAATGTCCGGATTCGCGCGCCCCTCGCGAAGCTGCTGCATGATATGCGTGATCACACTCAACCCCTCCAGCGCATAGTATTCGCACTGTATGGGGAGAAGCAGTCCCTGTGCAGCCGTTAGGGCATTCATGGTGAGAATGCCAAGAGAAGGGGGGCAATCGATGATGATAAAATCGTACGAGGCACTACGCAGGAGCGGCGCCATAGCCATATTCAGACAGTGCAGATAGCCCTCCATGCGGGCGACGTCAATTTCTGCACCGGCAAGGTCCAGCTCAGAGGGGATAATGTGGACCCCCTCAACGACCGTTTCCTGGATCAGGCCTTCGAGCGAACGCTCCCGAAGCAGAACACGATAGAGGCTGGTATCATGTTGCCGGGGCAACCCCAGACCGCTCGTGGCGTTTGCCTGGGGATCGAGATCAATCACCAGCACCGTCTTGCCCAACTCTGCCAAACAGGCGGAGAGGTTGATCACCGTTGTTGTCTTCCCTACGCCGCCCTTTTGGTTGGCCACGGCCAGAACGCGAGTTGCCATCAGACTAGTCCCTCTGCTTTATCATCCCGGTTTCCCGGGCATAACCAAAAATGCCGCCGGCCTCAATCACGGGAGCGACCGCGCCGGGCGGGATCAGCTCGTAGGACTCGCCTGACGTCACGTTCTTGATGCTGTTTGCGGCCATGTCAATTTCGGCCACGTCGCCGGTCTTGAAGGCTTCGCACAGACGCACTTTGGATTCGACGGGAAACACTTCCCCTGTGGCCACCGCATTGCGAAAGAAGATACGTGCGTAGGATTCCGCAACGACAGCCTGGATGCCCGCAGCACCAAGACAGATCGGCGCATGCTCACGAGACGAGCCGCAGCCAAAATTGCGACCGGCAACCATGATCGCATATGGGGATTTATCCGTTCCCTCGGGCACGAATGCAGGGTGACCTTCGGGCAGCCCCGCCATCGCATGCGATCCCAATTTCGCGTACTCATCCGGAATCGTCGGCACGAGATTCAGGAACTTCGCCGGAATAATCTGATCGGTATCTATATTGTCCTCAACAACGTAAACGCTGCCCTTAATGATCTTCGATGTACTCGCCATCATGTTGCCTCTCTTGTCGTACGACTATGGGTGGGGGCTCAGGAACTGAGCAGATCGCGTGGATCGGCGATATGCCCGGCGACAGCCGAAGCGGCGACCGTCAGCGGAGATGCCAAATAAATGGAGGCCTGTTTTGATCCCATGCGCCCAATAAAATTGCGGTTGGTTGTGCTGATGACCACTTCGCTACCGTGCGCATGCCCGAATGTGTCCTCCGGGCCACCAAGGCACGCTGCACAAGATGGCGGGGCGACATCCAGGCAGCCAGCGGCCGCAAAGATCTCAACGAGCGACATGCCATCAATCGTTTCGGTGATGAGGCCCTCGGCGACCTCAACCGTCGCCGGCACCAGGAACGTGTCTATGGTGACTTTCCGCCCTTTCAAGAACTGCGCCGCCATGATGAAATCGGTCAGCTTGCCGCCAGTGCAGGAGCCAATGTAGGCACGGTCCAGCTTGACCGCTTCGCGCTCTGCCGCCGGCACATAGCGTGAGGGCAGGTGGGGTTCGGCCACGCAGGGCACGAATGTGGAGACATCGTAGCGATACTCCGCCTCAACCGCGGCGTCTGCATCCCCGTAGACAGGTGTAAAGGGTCTGTCGGTTCTCGACTTGATGTATGCCAGCGTCTTCTCGTCAGGAGCAATGATCCCGTTCTTTCCGCCCGCCTCAATTGCCATATTGCAGATCGTCATCCGCTCTTCGATGCTGAGCGCATCAATGGCGCTTCCGCAGAACTCCATAGCGCAGTACGTCGCACCATCCACGCCGATATCACCAATGATGCGCAGGATGATATCCTTGGCCACAACGCCTTCGGGCAACTCGCCATCCAGCACAAAACGAAGCGTCTTGGGAACCTTCACCAACAACTTACCCGTTCCCATCACGAACCCGGCATCCGTATTGCCGATACCCGTCGCAAAAGCCCCGAGCGCACCATGTGTGCAGGTGTGCGAATCCGTGCCCAGAATGACTTCGCCGGGGCGGACGTGCCCGGCCTCCGGCAGCGCCACATGACAGACGCCCTTGTAGGATGCCGTCCCCGGATCGTAAAAATAGGGAAGCTGCTGCGCCCTGGCAAAATCGCGCAGCGTGTCAATATTGCGATGTGCTTTGGTGTCCGCGGTATAGATATAATGATCGGGTATGATTGCGATTTTGTCTGCATCCCAAACGCGGGCATCATCGCCAAATTCACGCTTAAAGACACCAATCGTGCCTGGTCCACAGACGTCGTGCGTCAACAGAATGTCGACATCAATCCAGATATTGTCGCCGGGAGCCACATGCTCCTGCCCCGCTGCGCGCGCGAGGATCTTTTCGGTGATCGTTGCTGCCATGAGCGTAACCCTATTTGCTTTGTTTTGATTTCACGAGAGAGAAGAAGCGATCTTCGTATTCACTGAATAACCCGAGTGCTCGGAGTTTTGCCCCCAATGACTGAATCAACTCCGCGTTCTGATTCGCAGCCTTAAAGGCAGCTTCGACATCATTGCGTACGCCACGAGGCACGCCCTTATCATTGTCGAAGAGATTCTGCTGCTGCATCTCGCGGATATTGAAGACCGCCGATTTCTGGATCACTTCCCAGAATAGCCGAACCAGACAGACATCCCACGGATCATCCACACCAACCACGACAGCACTCAGTGGATCTCCTCGCGCTGCAACCGCATCCTTTACGCGTTCAACAACGGGATCCAGCGTGTCCGTCACAATGTGTTCGCTGTAAGATTCCTGCTTCAGCTTGTAGCCATACTGCAGAACCCGGATGTCCTGTTCGTGTTCCTTGAGCCACTCCACGTACTGCCGGGCCTCATCGCCAAACCCCTCCATTGCCGTCTGCGAGTACGCGTCAGGGGTGATGATCTGTGGCTGCCCGGCTTCCAACCGCCCTTCGCGGATGCGGATCTGATCCACCGAATCCATCAGTTCCGTGATGAGGTGGTAGTTCAGAACCGTCGTCCCAAAGGTCTCAAGATGCCGTTCCGGCATCACCTTGACGTCGGTATTGTTCACCGCATACCAGAAGTCGAAACTATCTCGTTCCTTAGCCATCTGCCTATTCTCAAACAATTCCCGTTTTCAGGGAAGTCAATTCCGCTATCGATCTGTATCCAGGGTGATGGTAACCGGACCATCATTGATGATCTCAACTTCCATCGACGCCCCAAACGCGCCCGTCTTCACGCGTGAATCCCCGAGCTCACGGCGCAGTGCCGCCACATACTCCTCGTAGAGAAGTCGAGCCGCATCGGGATCCCCCGCACGAATGAAGCTGGGACGGTTTCCCTTGCGCGTGTCAGCATAGAGCGTGAACTGCGAAATCACCAGGAGGTCGCCTTCGACATCCTCAACAGAACGATTCATGCGATCCCGCTCATCTGGAAAGATGCGGAGACTGATTGTGCGTTGCGCAAGCGTGCGCGCATCTTCAACAGCGTCGCCTGTGCGCACGCCCAGCAACACAACATAGCCCCGTGCGATCTTCCCCGCGACTTCTCCATCGATCATCACACTGCCGCGCTTTACCCGTTGGATGAGAGCTTTCATCCCGCCAGCCTATCGCAGATGGGTGCCGCCACTCAACATTTTGGTGACTCCTCCAGACAAAAAGACCTCGACGCAGTCAGGTGCGATCCATAATCTCTGGCGTTCCTGGATGAAAACCCCGGAGGACCCCATGGATCAACTCGTAAAAGCCATATCGCCCGAAACCAAGATTCGCTTCGCTACGGCCGAAGTAACGATGGCTGCAAAAGCGCTTGAAGCCCGGCACCTTGCTGGCCCCACGGGGGCGATGGCACTGGCCGAAGGGCTCGTTGCAACGGCGCTCCTTTCACTGGATGTCACGGGAGAAGAAGAAGCCCTCATGCTCCGCGTCAACGCCGCTGGCCCCATTGGCGGAATGATGGTGGAAGCGATGGGAAATGGTGGTTTGAGAGGGTTCACCAACAAGAAGATCCTCAACGAGCTCGACACGCTGGACGAGATTTCAACGGATACAGCGTGGGGCGCTTCGGGATCGGTCCAGATTCTGACGTCCGTCCCGGGGAAGATCCTGAACCAGGCGTCGCTGAATGTGAACCCGCCACACATGACCTACGTGCTAGCGCGCTACTTCAACCACTCTATGCAGGTTCCAACCGCTTGCGAAATCTGGGCCAGAGCCGACGCCGGCGGCCTCATTGCTGCACGCGGGCTGCTGGCACAACGTATGGAAGACTCCGACCAGGAGGCCTTTGTTCGAGTTCTGGAGGCCTTCGAGGATGGAGCCGTGCGAAAACAGCTTTCCGAAACCGCCGATCCGGTTGCCTTTGGCGATGTCTTCGGGCTGCCGGACCTGGAGGCCCGCGAGATCCGTGATCTTGCGTTCCAATGCCGCTGCACGAAGGAGCGCACGCTGGCCGTCCTCAAGACGCTTTCGCGCGACGAACTGAACGCCCTCATCGTGCGCAATGAGTCCCAGAATGTCACCTGCCACATGTGCGGGGACTCATACGTGGCGAGCACGGATGACATGCGCGCCATTCTGGACCAAATGGCGTAGCCTGATTCTCCGGGGCGAGGGCGCCCCGGCTCCATTGCTGCAAATCAGGCTCTCTTATCATAATGGGGGCCGCCCGCCCTCGGAATAGACGAGCAATGGTGCTATCCAATATGGAGTGCGGCGATTCCTTCGCCGCTTTGGAATGCAGAGGAGCGCAAAGAGCTAAGGCGATTTGGACATTCCTCCGTTCTTTGCTCTGCCTGTCGCATGAGATCCTTCGGCAAGCTCAGGATGACAAAGAACCCTAGAAAACTGTCATCCTGAGCTTGCCGAAGGATCTCTGGTCCGGTTATCACGCGAAGAACTGAGGAATGTCCTCAGCAAGGCACTGGGTTGACAACGCGCATTTGGGAAACGTAGACTACCGGACGGTTAGAGAGATGCCAACAACCCCACAAAAGAGAGTGCTCCTATGAAGACTTTTGCGATGCTGCTATTCAGCATGACCATGTTGCTACCGCTAATTGGGCTAGTTGGATGCGAAACGGAATCATCAGATCAGGCGAGCGTGACAATTACTCCCAATACGGCAACGCTTGCCGTGGGTGCCTCACAGACGTTCGTGGCCACGGGTTGGGACGGCTACACGTGGGCGCTTGATGATTCAAGTGCCGGAACGCTTTCCACGACCACAGGCGACACCACCATCTACACGGCCGTGACAGAGTTGGGTGACACTCCGCAAGAGCTCAAGGTCTCCGCGACCTCATCGTCCACGAGCACAACCAACGGCACAACGACGACGACGGCAACGGGCACCGCCCTCATCACACAGCCAACATCCAGTACCGCCTCCTCGTCTTCGGTTGCAATCGCGCCCCTGACAGTCACTGTGCAATCCGGGGGGAACACAAGCTTCACAGCCTATGGAGGTGACGGGGCCTACAGCTGGAGTCTGTCGGAAGGAACGGCGGGCTCCGGAACTCTGGCATATTCTGGTAGTACGGCAACATACACGGCCAACACATACACCAATGCCCCCGACCCCTCAACCGTGTCCGTAACATCTGATGGAAGCTCTGCGGCGGCCACGATTACGCATCAGTAGCCACAAGCGCTCACCATCTCGGGACGGCACCATTGGAACATCACGCTATCACCAGCCTAACGAACACCCGCGTCAAGAATGTGGTTAAGTTGCGTCAGCGGTCGCACCGTGATGCACTGGGACAGATGCTGATAGAGGGCTTTCGCGAGATTACGCGGGCACTTGAAAATGGGCACCCGCTCGACGAGTTCTTCTACTGCGAAGCCCTGTTTCAAGGCGAAAACAATGCGGCTCTTCTGGAGCGTGCCGAATCGGCAGGAGCTCGTCTTGTCTCCTGCACAGCCCCTGTGTTCAAGAAGATGTCCTACCGCGACAGACCCGATGGCTTGCTCGCCATCGCGCCTCAGGTCCGTCACGAGCTGAGCGACCTTTCGCTTGAAAAAGCACCATTCATCGTGATTGCGGAAGCGATTGAGAAGCCAGGAAATCTGGGGACCATTCTGCGCTCGTCCGATGCCGCCGGCGTGGATGCTGTCATTGTTTGCGACCGCTGCACCGATATCAACAACCCCAATGTGGTGCGCGCCAGCATTGGGACCCTCTTCTCGCTACCCGTTGTCGAAACCACGGGGGCAGAAGCCCTGGCCTGGCTGAGAGCCAACGACATCCAGACCGTTGCCACGACACCACACACAGACACCCTCTACAACGACGCGGACCTGACGCGCGGAGTCGCTGTCATTGTCGGGACCGAGCAGTATGGCCTGAGTGAAGCGTGGTTGGACGCCGCCGACATAAAAGTCCGCATTCCCATGCTTGGACAAGCCGACTCGCTCAACGTGGCCTCAGCCACCACCATCTTGCTCTACGAAGTCGTACGGCAGAGGCTATAATGGGGACTCGGTTATGGAGTGCGGGGACGTAGTCACCGCTTTGGATCTGCCCGCTTCCTCGGGCGCTCAGCAAGATATGGGGGAAATCCGTGCTCGCGGAAAGCGGCGATTACATCGCCGCACTTGTGCCCAATCGTTAGACTAGCCCATCGGTTGACGTAGTACCGTCCGCCACTTCTCCGGAGCCGCGCGGCGCATGTCACTGAGATAGATCTCATGGTGCTTCCCGGAACGGGAGCAGTCGAGTTCCTCAATCGCGGCGTGCAGCTTCTCAATGGTTGGCCCCTCTTCTGAAAACGGTCCCACATGCATGGTTTGGACTGCCCTGCCCTCTGTAAAGGACTCAAATCGAACTCGCGGCAGAGCATCGGGCTGCTTCTTCTGCATGACCGCATCTGTGGCCTCGTCGACCATCGACCGGGAAATGAACTCCG
>JABGOW010000337.1 GCA_018645275.1 Verrucomicrobiota bacterium | reverse complement strand
ATCCGCTAAGGACGTTGAGAAAGGTTGTCTTTCCCGAACCGGTTCCGCCCGAAACGACAATGTTCTTGCGCAGTTGGACGCAGATTCTCAGAAAGTCTGCGGCCCCCTGGGTGAGTGTTCCGAAGCGAATCAGATCCTGATCTGTAAATGGTTCGCGTGAGAATTTCCGAATGGTCAGGCAGGGGCCGGTCAGAGAGAGCGGGTGGATGATGGCGTTGACACGGGAGCCGTCCGGGAGTCGGGCATCTACGTATGGCTGGCTTTCGTCAATTCGGCGTCCAATCGGAGAGACGATGCGCTCGATAACGGCGAGGACAGAAGTGTCGTCCATGAATGTGTGGTCGGTCAGGACAAGCTTGCCGCTCTGCTCCACGTAGATCTGATGGTGGCCGTTGACCATGATTTCGGTAATGGTGTCGTCAGCGAGAAGATCCTCAAGGGGCCCGAGGCGCAGCGCCTCGTCGTAGACTTCCTTGATCAGCGTGTCTGGCGAGATTCCGTTGGGAAGCTTGTCGCGCACGTCGTGCACGATCTTCTCC
This sequence comes from Verrucomicrobiota bacterium, assembly GCA_018645275.1. Classification (GTDB taxonomy): domain Bacteria; phylum Verrucomicrobiota; class Kiritimatiellia; order UBA8416; family UBA8416; genus JABGOW01. The sequence continues at coordinate 10,448 of JABGOW010000337.1, read as the reverse complement.
AGCGTGGCACGGGCCTTCTTGCGGAGCTCATCCTGCTGGATACGCGAAGCGCTAAGGCGCTTGATGTCCATGCGCTCGACAAGTTCCTTGTGGATCTGCTGTTTGATTGAGCGCTTCTGGCCAAGTGCTGAGTTCGCTGCCGCATCTGCCACGGGGAGGGGCATTGGCTCTGGCTCCTTCGTGGGCTCCGGTGTCGCCGTGGGCAGAGGAACCGGAGCGGGTTCGGGAGCTCTGGCAGTCGTGCGGTTGTGCACAAGAAGGGAGAAGCGACTGATCTGGACCTCCTGATCAGCGGAAACGGAAGCTCTTCCGGTCACGGGTGTCCCGTCGACGCGGGTCCCGGCATCCGAGCTGAGGTCTTCGACCCAGCAACTGTCGTCACGAACGGTGAGAATCGCGTGCCGATTGTCCACCGTTTCGCTGTTGAGCTGTATGCGGCAGTCGTCGTCCGATCCAATCGTATAGATTCCAGCTTCGATCTCGTAGAACTCGGGAGCCTTCCCCGGTCGCCGAATTTCGAGCTCAAGTGCACTTGCCATGCTAGAGGTCCTTCTTGTGGCGAACGTTCTGCTGGCGTTCCAAGTTGATGGCAGGGAGTTGATGCTGTAGGTGATCGAAATTGACGGTGGGCAGATCGCGTTTCCACGTGACATCGCGAGGATGACGCAGAGTAAGCGTTAGACTGCCCTTCATCTGTTGTGCAAAGACAAGCAATTCTGACTCGCGCGGGGTGACCTCAAGTGTGACGGTGCTGTAGCCACCGCTGCTGCGGCTTCTGCCGCGTCCACCGAGGAGTTGCTCGCGAGAGGTCGTCTGCCCCGTTGCCAGTACCGTGACATCCTGGAGAACCGAAAGGGTTACGGTTTCCATCTGGCCGGGGGTGTCCTGAGAGGGGAAGGCAAAGGTGCCGAGTACGTCTACGTTGTCTTTGGGTTGGATCATACCGCTCACAGCGGAAGCGCCACCAACGGATAGTGAAATCGCGCGAAGCCCCGGTGTGATCAGGGAGGAAAGCCCGCCCGTCGTAGGGATGCCGCCCTCGATGAAGGCCCAGGAGATGACATCGCCGCGCTCGACGGGAAACATTACTTTCTTACCCAGAACCTGTTGAACATCGTCGCGGCGTACGGCGTGGCTGCCCGCCGCTGATTCAAAGACATCCGCCACCGCCAGGTCTTTCTTTGTGAGCACCGTTCCGCCGGGAATCTTGTCACTGGCGACGACGACGTTGACTTTGCGTGCCCCTCTGTAAACTTCTGCGATACGCCTGTTGAATTCAGCTTCTTTTCCCTTGAGGTAGTGTGTCGTCAGAAGCAGTGCGGCCAGTCCGAAGATCAACGAGACCACGAGGATGACTTTTTCTTTCATCGTTCTATCACTTTCTTTAAGCAGAGTTGGCTCACTTAGTAGTGTTTCCAAGCTCTTTATGCAACAACGTTATCTGTTGAGTCTGGCCGGCCTGAGAGGGGACAACCAGCAGACAGAGCAGTTCAGATCGGCGATGGTAGAGTGGCATTTCGGTGGCGGTGCCCTGGTCATCCGAGAGGGAGGCTGTCCAGCCTCTGGCGCGAAGTTCCTGGTCGTAGAACTTACGAATGCTATCCGTTGGGGCTGCGGAGGTGTTCACGGCGATGCGAAGTTTGGTGTTCACGTCTTCAGCAAAGAACATTGGTGTGCTGCCGGGGAACGACGGAACCGCCTTGATGCGGTGCTTGCCTGGGGGATTCTGGCTGGCGAGAAAGTCGGCGTTGGCCTGCTCAATGTCGATCGCGAGCGTTCTGCCGCCCTCGTCGAATCGCAGTAGCACGAGTCTGTGAGTGGTTGAATCGCCTTTGATGATGTGTAGTGATGATCCCGAGCCCAGGGGGGCTTCCCCGGGGAGGTCCAGAATACGTCGGATCTGTGATCCAACGGTATCGAGCGCATCGTCAAAGCCCAGGACTGTGAGTCTTCCGCTGCCTCCGTTCAGCTCTATTTCTGACTCATAGGCAACCGTTCCTCCGAGCCGTGTGAGGTTTGCCACGATATTGCTGCGACCGGTCCACCGGGAGAATACGCGTCCGTAGCTGGAGTATCCAACCGCAATGACGATCAAGGCTACGAGAAGTGTGATGCGAGAACGGTTCAATAGATCCCCCGTGTCCAAGTCATCCACACATCGCATTCGACTTCGATCTCATCGGCTCGGTAGAGGAGACTCCGTACCGCGGGCAGGAGCTGCACCGTGACGGATGCATCCCCTCTCAGGAGCCCAAACTCGGTGGATGGCGTGAGCGCATCACGCAACGATGAGAAATGGCTGTTGGGAAGCTCGTCCATGACGTCCCACTCGTTCTGCCCCGTGACGAGCTCGTTGACGATGGTGCTGTTGAATGCCGAAGCATCGGCATCCGTAAAGGTGTCATCGTTCGAATAGGTTCGCTCATCGGCTCCCTCTTCGATCTCGTGAATATACTCGGGGTAGACGGAGATGGGGACGTCTGAGAAGGCAGAGGCTCCCGCGGCTTCACGTGCCTGAACCATTGCGTCTGTTTGTGCTCGCGTCAGGCTCGCGACCTGGATGATCCCGGCAGCCAATACGATCAACGCCACCAATCCCACAATGACCTCAACCATGGCCTGTCCCGAGCGGGGACGGAGGGCTCCGTTTGCCTCCAGCCTTTTCAGCTTTCGACTTTCAGCTTTCGACTTTGCTCTAGTGTCCACGTCGCGAGCCTCCTCCACCTCTACGTCCGCCACCGCCGTGGGCAATGCAGCGGTCCGAGTAATCATCAAGCCAGTCGACGCCGGTCTGACGGAAGGAGGCGCTCTCCCAGGTCTGTAGCTGCCGACAGTAGAAGCAGGACGCTGACACGGCAAAGGGGCCGCTCTCCATGTACTCGGGAAGGTGCGTCTCCATGTGCTCGCGCCAATCCAGATTGAAGCCTCCGGCGGCGGGTGCTGACGATGCGTCGACAGGGATCAGTCGGACATCGCGAAAAGCGGGTAGCACAAGTCCATGGTCCATGGGTCGTTCTTCTTCATTCAGGTAGCCGAATGGTTTGGCGGCGGAGGTCCACGTGATCGTGTTCGAGATCGTCACACCATCATTTCCGGGCGTCAGGCGCCCGGTCGTGGCCTCGATGCGTACAGCGGCGTCGGCCCCGGCGTAGTTGTACGCGTCTTTGACGGTGCCAACCAACGGGAAGGGGTCGGGTCCGCGAGTCGACATGGCATCCCAATCGTCCCAGCGTCCGCCATAGACGATCCAAGTGGCTGCAAGCTGGGTCGCCTCTGCTGAAATGCCGGAATCGAAGCCTCGTGCGTCGGCGGTCTCGCTGAGCTCTCCGTTGTTGAGTCCCATTGCGCTGAGCGTTGTGTGCTGCTTGGTCAGGTGCAGTCCGTAGAACTCACTGTTGATGGGTTCGCGTACCGGGGGAGGGGGCAGCGGTGACCACCATACGGGAAAGAAGTTAACGTAGTCGCTTAGCAGTGTCGGTTCATGGTGGTGGAACCAACACCAGTTCTGTCCGGCAATGGCCTCGTAGAAGCCAATCTCGTATAGCACATGTCCGCCATCGGCATCATAGTAGAGTTGCATGTTGTCGGGGCCTGCTGCGACGCCGTCGTTTGCGACCAAGTCAAGCATGTCCGCATACTCCGTCCATGCCCCCGGGTAAGGCTCAGGAAATAGCATCTGCCCTGTTGCTCCTGAGACGGCTGTATACTCATTTCGGACGGTATCTGCATGATCGCTAATAAAGTCTGAGAACTCCTCATTGACGAAGATCCCGTTGTTCTTCGCGGCCTGTTGCGAGGCCTGGAGTGCAACCATGGGGCCCACGAAGAGCAGTCGTGCCTGGATGTTGCTGATGGCGGCCACCGTGTCGGCATCTCCTGTGGTGAGGGCAATGGCCTGCATCAGGTTCAGGTCGCCGACAACATTGAGCGAGATGCCCTGCCACCGGGCTGCCATTAGCGATGCCGCATCGCCTCCGTTCTGGGCAATATTCTTCACGTGCAGCAGCTTGTGGAGGTCGAAGTTCCATAGCACCATGAAGAACAGAATCACCAGCACCATGATGAAAAAGATCATGACCTGACCGGACTTGGAGGTGGAGCGTGGACGGTGGACTGTGGACGGTGGAGTGTCGACTGCGGGATGGCGTGATTGGCTTTGCTGGTTTGAACAGGAGAAAGCAGAGGGAGCAGAGGGGGAGGGGGCTGTTGGGCTCTGCTGCGCATCGGATGTCGGGTGAGAGGTGTTCATTTCTAAATTTCTGCTTTCTAGATTTCTACTTTTCTCCATCACCAGTCCTGATCATTAAGGTATAGGGGATAGTGACCCTCAATGCTTGAGATGCCGTGCATAAGCACGGTATCGACGCCATCGGCGTTTGGGTGGGGAGCATAGATCGTGCGGTGTAGCGGGATGCGGAGGGGGTAGTCCTGCGCGACTCGGATCTCCATGATGGTGCCATCGGGGACGAATGTCGGCACCGTATCTCTGATGGCGTCCCAATCTTCGTAGTCGAGGATGTAGCGTGCCCGAGCCCAGTTCTCTGAGGCCATAAACTCAGGAATGCGGGCGAGTTCGAGATCCTGCCGTGTTGTGGGGATCTCGACGTCGCTCAGAACCGCGTCCCAGAGCTCGCCAGGTCGCATGGTCTCGACCATATCCCGCAGAGCGGTGTTGCTGCCGTCGAAACCAGGTTCTGTCATGTGCCCCGCATTTGGTATGGCAGCCACGCGAATGGACTTCCGGACCATGAAGCGGTTGAACCCAACGGTCTTGCATCGGGCCCCGCGGGCAGCTGCGTGGTGAAGGATTTCCCGTGCCGCGGCAACTTGAGAGAGCTGAAACAGACCAAAGAAAAGGAGGCAGAGCACCCCCATCGCGATGCAAGCCTCGATCAATGACTGCCCGCTTCTGGCCGTGGTCAAAAGAACGGGCGCATTCTTCAGGTGAGGAAAGCGCCCGTTCAGACTCTGACGAGTGGTGTACATTCTGACTTTAGTTGTGGCCGTCGTCCTCAAGGCTCTTGAGCCAGTCTGCAGACGCTTCGTCTGTTGCTGCAGCCTGTGCGTCAGAGGCAAGATCACCGTCGTCCATTTCAGATACGGCTCCGCTGAGTTTCTGACGAATCGTGTCGCCGAAGACGCCAAAGACGGCAATGGCTGCGATTGCAATGATGACGACAATGATGATGTACTCCACCATGGTCTGACCACTCTTACTGTTCCGGCGCTCTCTCATTCTCTTGCCTCCCTATGGGTATTCGGATGCGGCCAAGTCCAGCACGCGTCCACTCTGTTCCTTGAATACATACAGCAGAACCGCAAGGATTGCGACAGTTGCGAGCAACATTCCCGCAATCACAAGATACTCAATCATAACTTGCCCACGTTGCAGCGACAACCCCTTGTATGTCTTTTCCATATTGGCTATTGTTACCAGCATGTCACGGGGTTGTAAACGGTTATGCACGCCCCTATAACGCACAGTCACTGGGGTTTATTGCAATGCTAAGCGGCTCTGAGAAAGGGTATATCTGCCGACGGAGGTTTCGGGTTCGGGCCGGCCGTGGAATCGTTGGTCTGACTGCGTTGCTCGGTTGTCTCATAAGTCGCGTTGCTCTGGCTGCAGTGATCTGCGGAAGCTGTGGGTACGAGAGTCTTGATACAGCCCGCTTCTGTTCGCACTGTGGCGCGGCTCTCGCGGCCTCAGTACAGCGTGGTGCGGACCCAAACACCGCGCGATCCGTCTCACCAGAGGGCGACGTTCCCCCCGTTGCGCCTCCCAGCGGCCCGATTCTTCCAGAGACCGTGGCCGGTGACATGCGAAGAGCCCGTGCGCATCTTGATCTTGGGCGTGTTGATCTTGCGCGGATGTTTGGGCGAAATGCCCTGGCCCTGAACTTGCTTTCCGGGGATGATCCAGAAGAACTGCGGTCCAAGGCTATTCTGCATTTTCTTGAACAATGCACCAAGGCAGAGGGCCGTGTCCGTCGCCGCTGTCCGCTTTGTAGCGGTACCGGGAAGCGCATGATGACAGCGCAGACGCTGAAAGGGGAGAGTCGGGAGTTTCAGGTTGGTGGCAGTCAATGCGAGCGGTGCGCCGGGGTGGGGACCATCCGCGGGGCCGAGACCTTTGATGAACGCAAATACCGGTTGGGGCGCTCGGACGAGAAGTATCGAACCCTTCAGCAAAGTCATGGGCGAGTCCCTGTCGGTTTGGCGTGGGTTCCCGCCGAGGTCGCCGATGGTTTGAAGGTGGCGGATGCCGTTGTCTTGAAACGGGCACTGCCTCCGCCGTGTTCGCACTGCATGGGCCTTGGTCGCGACGATTGCACCTCCTGTCGGGGAAGCGGAAAGGTTTCCTGTGGATCCAAGGACTGCCAGCGCGGCATGGTTGAGCGCGAATCCCTTGGGGGGCAGATCGGCAGCCGGTCACGTTCTGGAAGTGGCAGATCTCTCTTTAAGGTGAAGTGTCCCACGTGTGGCGGTACCGCCCTGGAGACGTGTGAGAAGTGCTCGGGGAGCGGGAGTTTCCTGTGCAAGTCGTGTGGCGGTGCAGGGCTTGAAGGGATCTGTTCCAAGTGCGGGGGAGCGGGGCTCCTCCCGTGTCGCCGCTGCGGAGGAACGCTCACGTATCGCGGGGAATCATGCACGGCCTGTCGAGCCGAGGGCTCCGTGGAGTGTTCGTCCTGTGGTGGGACAGGTAGGAAGTAGCGATGCATCAGATCAATGGCTTTGAAATGATTGGGAAGCTGGGCGAGGGCGGGATGGCTACGGTCTGGCAAGCTCGCCAGATATCCCTCGACCGAACCGTGGCTATCAAGATCCTCTCCGATCGCTTTTCCGCGCGGTCGGACGATGTTCGCCGTTTTCAGGAAGAGGCTCAGGCTGCAGCCAAGTTGAAGCATCCGGGGATTGTCCAGGTCCACGACGCACACGCCGAGCATGGAATCTACTACTTCGTCATGGAATTCGTTTCGGGCTATACGGTGGGTGACTGGGTTCGCCGAAAGGGGGTTCTCTCGGAGCACGACGCACTCTCGGTAGCCGAGTGTGTTGCCGATGCCCTGGACTATGCATGGGAACGTGCCGGCATCATTCACTGTGACATCAAGCCGGACAACGTTATCATTGATGAGGATGGTACTGTCAAAGTCGCCGACTTGGGGTTGGCCCGTACGATTGGGGCGATGGAGGCGGCCTCCGAGGTGCCGACCGAAGTGATGGGGACTCCAGCATACATGTCTCCCGAGCAGGCGCAGGGCGCTCCGAATCTCGATTTCCGTACGGATATCTATTCGCTGGGCGCCATGCTCTATCACCTTGTTACCGGGAAGATGATGTTCCAGGGCGAGGATGAAGATACGACGTTGGAGAAGCAAATTGCGGATACCGTTGAGGATCCCATTGATATGAAGCCGACGCTTTCTAAGGGCATCTGCTGGCTCATTGAGCGCATGACGGCGAAAGACCCTGAGATGCGGGAGGCGAGCTGGGGTGCCGTGGCTGAGGACATTCTCCGGGTTCGGCGGGGGTTGCTTCCAGAGGGGAAAGTGCTTCCTCCTGATTCCAGCACGGTGCGTCGTAGCGAGCGCCGGTCGCTTGCGGATTATCAGCGTGTGGTTCGGCTGCAGAAGATAGCCCAGGCTGCCTCTACTCCGACGATGCGTACCGCACTTGTCACAGGCTGCATCGCGGTGCTGCTTGCGGTTGCCATTCGGTCCTACCTGCACCAGGCCGAACCGACGGTTCCGCACACTCCACAGTCTCTGCCTTCTGAGACTCCTCCCCCGGTTCAGCAAGTTGTGACAAATGTTGTCACCGCTGTTACCGAGGCTGTTGTTCCTGAGCCCCCCTCCGTTTCGGCGGAGCCGGCAGAAGAGGACGACGAGGCCAGGGATATGTACGAGTTTGCGGCGGCCGCATATGCCGAGAACCCCGCAGACTTGGATGGCGCCATTTCCCAGTTTGAGGCTGTCGCGCGTGAGACGCAAGGGACGAAGTACACGCTGATGGCCCAGAATCACATTCGGGAAATCCTGGCGTTGCGAACTGAAGCTGTGCGTGAAGTGAGCCAGTCTCTGCGTCGCCAGGCCGAGGGCCTCGCGGACAACCAGCAGTTTGACAAGGCTATTCGCTTGGTTGTCTCCTATGACGGTCCCTATGCGACTGATATCGTTGAAATGCGCCGCAGGATTCTGAAACGGTTGGAGGATGCCCGGCAGGCGTGGCGCGACCGGCAGCAGCAGATTGCGGAGGAGCTTGAGGCGCATCATCAGAAGAGCAAGGACTCGTTGGTCATGGTCATTCTGTCGGACGATATGTCGCTCGCGATGCAGATGATATCAGAGATGATGGAGGATTCTGCTTTTCGTGGTGAGCTGTCCGCATTGCGCCAGGCCCGCGATGTCCTGGCGGCGGCCTCTGAGATGGACCGCCGGGTGCTGGAGTCCTTTGAGGCTCAGCGCGGAGAGACGGTGGACGTTCAACTCAAGACCGGCTCCCGGACGCTGACGATTGGCGTTGTGCGGGGAGAGCAGGTTGAGTGTCGGCAGATGCTCTCGGTTGGGCGGGGGGCCATGAGTACTATTCTGGTTGGCATCTCTGATCTCTCAATGCGTGAACGCCTTTTGCGCATGGGATCCGACGAGCTGCCCGAGGTGGCGCTTGCCAAGGGCATTATGGCCTTTCAGTCCAGGGCGTATTCGCATGCGGAGAAGTACTTCGCCATGACGCAACCGTTCCTGTCCGAGATGTTGCTTGGGCGATTGCGTGGCGACGCACAGAGTGCCGGGACTGAGGTCGAATAGCCCTGTTTTTTGTGCTTGCCCGTGTCGGGCATGTCAGGCACAATGCGCGGCTCATCAGACAGGCGAGTCATCGCGGTCTGTTGTCAAAACGGTATCTGGTAGGGTACTCAAGTGGTCAACGAGGGCAGACTGTAAATCTGCTGGCTTCGCCTTCGAAGGTTCGAATCCTTCCCCTACCACCATGCTTCGCCCTGCGGGCTTCGCATGGCACGGCCATGCGGGTCAGGGTCAACATCATTAAGTGGGGCAATCCTCCACATTCCTAAGCACACACTACTCTGACCCTAAGTCTGTGGTTTTCAGAGGTCATGAAGGTGCGTCTGGCTGGACGTTGGGGTCTAGAGCTCGATCCAGCTAATGAGGTCGTAGTCACCTGCGTCACCGGATGTGATGGTTCCGAGGTGTTCATCATAGTGGAAATCGCCCTGGCCTGTCATATGGATTTCCTTGCCAACGGCTGCGCCGACCATTCCTCCCTGTCCCGAGACGTGGAAGTTGGCTTGGGGGGCATAGACCGTGCCGACGTAGTCTGACTTGCCTGCGTATTGGATATGCGTGCAATTTGGCGTCCCGAGAATTGCAAGATCTGAGGCGATCTGGCTTCCCAGAACAAGCCCGGTGAACTGCGTGTGTCCGTTGACATATAACTCAACCTGGATGTCATTTCCCGGTGCGGAATTGTCTATGACAATCTCACCTTGTCCGGATACATGTGTGCTTCCGTCAACGTAGATTCGCAACCTTCCCGATCCGGTGATTGTGAGCGAACCGCCACTGACCTGGATGCTCCCGTATTCGAGGTCTGTATCGCCGGAAAGGCTGATCGTTTGGGATGTCTTTTTGTTCTTGATCGAGAGCGAGGTCGAGAATGGGGGACTGAGCGTCCACGGCACGGTAACGTCGGAAAAATCAACATCCAAATCGTGAGAGAGGGTTCCGGTATAGGCGAAATTCCCTCCGGACTGAAGCCCGCCGCCGGCGGCTGTTTGCAGGTCGCCGCGTACGGTTGAGTTTCCTGCGCCGTGGATGGCGCTGCTTGGATCCGTTGACATGGTGGCCACCGTGATGTTGCCCTGGGCTTTCGATGGGTCATACAGGCCTCCCGTGGATTTCGCGGGATCAGACGAATCGAAGGAATCCATGAAGGAGTTGCCGGTCATCTTGACATGATCCTTGCCTAGCAGTCCGAATTCGTATGGATGGTGAACGTCCTGATCCAGTTCGATCTGCACGCTCCTGCTAAGCATGTCGTTGAGGGTCGCCGAGAAGCAGGTCCCAGTCGACGTCACAACAAGCGTATTGGTGTTTGCGGTGACGAAGAAGTCGGCATTTCCGGCTGCAAGAGGGGCTTCAGCTAAGCTCTCTGATGATAGCGTGAAAGTGCCCGCACCTGCAGCGGTCCAGTCCGACCAGCTGTTTGCGTCCGTAAGACTTGAATCGAAGGCGGCCAGTGCGAGTTCAACCCCCGCCTCCGCCGCGTGGATGGCCTGTATGCGTACTGACGAGTCGCGAGTCAGGCGCATTTCCGTCCCGGTGTAACGTAGAGAAGCGGCGACAACCCCGGCCACGATTACCGTCAGAAGCATCGCTGTTACAAGGGCATAGCCTTCGCGGCCGTGGGTGGTTCTGGTTCGATCAAAC
>JABGOW010000349.1 GCA_018645275.1 Verrucomicrobiota bacterium | reverse complement strand
GACCAGGTAGCAGCCTTGCGAGTAGTCGCAGTCCAGATACGATTGGTGTCCCTTCGTGCTGGCGAAGCAGAGCTGTTCCGGGCTCTCGGTCTTGAGAAATTGCTCCCAGTCGCCATGGATTGTGATGTCCAGATGCTCCCAGTAGTCGAGTCCCGCACGCTGGATGTTGCGGTCAGTGATTGCGAAGCAAAGCGGGCGAATCAGGTGAAGCCGCGCATCCAACCCGACACAGAGCCGACCGATCGCGCCTGTGTTCTGAGGGATGCCGGGGTGCACAAGTACGACATTGAGTGGATGTGTGGACATGCGTGCAATGAACACAGGATTGACCACGTTGTGCAAGCCGAAAACTTGCAATCGTCGAACGCAACTGGTTGACTGACCTGAATGTTGTGAATCTAGTTTGAACTGGACGCCATCCGAAAAGGGATCAAGCATACATATAGAGAATTTCCAACGGCCAACAAGGAATGTCCAATGGCCAAGGAAAGGGAAACACCTCAACATCACTCAGTTCTCGGCATTTCCAGGCGATTTGTGCATTTGAGTGCCGATGTTCGGTTGGGAATTCCTTGTTGGCTGTTGGCTATTGAGATCTCCTGGAGTGCTGATATGTCTTCGGATTACGTCGATCTAAGTTAGGGGGGGAGAATGAACATGGTCTTACAGGTTAAGAAATTGTGCGACAGTGCGGTGGTTCCGCATTATGCCCATCCGGGAGATGCGGGGTTGGACCTATTTGCCAGTGAAGCGCTCGTGCTTCAGCCCGGACAATCTGCGGTGGTCAAAACCGGAATTGCGATTGCGCTGCCCCCGAATACGGAGGGGCAGGTCCGACCGCGGAGTGGACTGGCCGCTAAGCATCAGATTTCGGTCTTGAATGCGCCGGGGACGATTGATGAGGGCTATCGTGGAGAGGTGGGTGTCATTCTCGTCAATTTTGGCCAAGTCGAGTTTGCGGTTGAGCAGGGGATGAAGATCGCGCAGCTTGTCGTGAAGCCGGTGATACGGGTGGACGTGGAGTCGGTTGAGATGCTCTCGGAGACGCGCCGCGGCGAGGGTGGGTTTGGCTCTACCGGGGTGTGAGCGTTAGGACGACGGTTCGGTTCTTGCGACGGGATGCGTCGGTTGTGTTGGGATACGGGGGGTCGGACTCTCCCGCAGATGCGGTTCGAATGAACCCTTCGGGCAGTCGACACTGGTCTTCCAGGAATAGCTTTACTTTCTCGGCCCGGGCCATCCCCAGAGCAAAATTGTCGACGTATTTTGCCCTCTGACTGCTGATGGGGGTTGCGTCGGTGTGTCCTTCAACCAGTAACGTGAACTCCTCATGACATCCCCTGAGCTGGTTCGACAGGTTCGCCAAGTCTTCTATTGCGTCTGGGGTGAATTGTGTTGAGCTGGAGAAGATGCCGTAGGTGAATGAAACACTGCAGTGTGTATCGCTCTTCGAGACCGTACTGCGAGGAACCACGAGTTCGGGCCAGGACGGGGGCGACACGATCCCCGTGGCTTCGGGATGTTTGTTGGCTTCGGGAGCTAGATCCAGGTTGTCGTAGTCAACCGCAGGAACGGGAGCAGGCGCGTCGTGGTCAATGCGCTCTGTGTTGGTGACGATTGCCCCCGCGAGGGCAGGCTGGTCCGGCTGCTTGATCGGAGCCTCTGCCCGCGCGGGACTGGATTCAGAGCCCGGGGATCGTGCAGCGGCGTGAACCCGAAATCCGCGTTGCCCGAGGACAAGGGCAAGTGCGCAGGTCAGACCAACCACGAGAATGATCAAGCCCAGAACAAGCAGGTTGCGCGAGCGTGAGCCACGAGCGGAAGCCAATTCCATTTCGAGCGTCTGGGCATGTTTGCGTTCACGCTCGGACAGCTGCTGAAGATGGCTGACGCGTGCCTGTAGCTCCTGAAGCTGGACAGGGTCCGTGCCCGCGAGCAGCTCGGGAGGCAACTTGCCGTGCTCTATCTCCGCATCTTGAAGGATGAGGCGCATTGCCTGAGCCAGGAGTGAGGTCTTGGCATTCGCCCGATCGGTTTCGCGACCAATCTTACGCTTCAATTCCTGCTCACGTTGCATGGATTCTGAGCGGAGTTGATCCAGAGCTTCGAACTGATTCTGGCTTTCGATCTGCAGACGGTCATAGTGATCCTGAAGCTGTTGGAGCTGCGCATTCAGGTTTTCCGATTCAGAGACGGCTTGCGCGACCATATCCTGCTGTTCCAGCAGTTGGCGCTCGCTGATCTCTTTCTCCGCTTCGGCATTGCGAACATCTTCCTGCAACTTTCGAATCTGGTCCTGCATGGCCGTTGTTGCTGCGCGCTGCTCCGTCAGCTCTTTTCGAGTGGTCGAGAGCTGGGTACGCGCTTGAGAGGCGCTTTGCTGGAGTGCCTCCAGACGCTGCGCCACCAGCTCCTGCCTGTCGGCTGCCGTAACGAGATTCTGGTCCTCGTCGCCAGATTCAGGGGCTGTCGGCTCCGCCTGCACTGCAGTCGCCTCGCCCGCAGATTCGGGTGTGGGGCCTTCGTCTGACTCAGGGGAGGTGGCGCTCTCTTCGGGCTCTGCTGCTTCAGGCTGTTCGGCTTCTGATACAGTGGGCTCTTCAGGTTCAGCCGGGACTACCGGCTCTTCGGCTACCGGCTTGGGCTCAGCCTTCTTCCTCTTGCGGGGGGTGGGGGCCTTCCGCTTCCGTTTTGGCTGCTCTGGTTCCGGCAAATCCTCCAAAGGAAATAGCAAATCGTCGTTGTCACTGGATCCCATCGTTCGTGTTTCTCCTGTTTCGCGATGCTTAATCACGGATTCCGGTGGCAGGGCACCGCGTTGCATGAGCTCGGGGGCAAGCTGAATGTTGAATGGACCGTAGAGCGTCCCGTCTTCAAGTTCGACAAGCCAGTCCATCTCCAGCTCAGGGAGGTCCATGGCATGGATCCAGGATTCCTGATCCTCGGAGAGCTCATTCTCGGGCTCAATGCGGCCCTGAGCAGCCCAACTCTGGAGCGTTGTGAGGTCGACAGGGCCGTAGGTGGATCCATCGCTGATACGGACGAACCACTCGGAATTGGCCCGATTCTGGAGCTCTCTGTGGATTCTTGACATAGTGCCGCGTATTCAATCAACAAAGCGGGAAAAGATCAAATGCAAACGGGGACGTGATCGCATGACAGTAGAGGATGCTTCCGCTTGCGCCACTGCATCACATCGGATCGAGCGCCACCGCGAGTCCATCCTGAAAATCAGAATGCCAGTAGCTTCTTCCTTTGCATGCGGAACGGATCGCGTATACTTCAATGAAGCACGGACAGTGGATAACATGACAAGGAGAATCTGCATGAAGCCGCGCTCTGCATTCAGAGTTGCTGTACTGGTTGCCTTACCGCTTTCGGTGGCCTTGGCAGCGGGCGGTGAGGATGCCGTAAAGTCGGCGACAGTAGAGGAGGTAATCGTGAAGGAACACCGCAGTGGTGAATGGAGCCCTGAGCTGAGCGACGCCGAGATGCAGACACTGTTTTCCATTGCCGACGACACGTTGGCATGGTGCGTCGGCGGACAGGCGGGGCGCTTCGATTTCTCTCCCTACAGGCTGACTGAGAAACTCAAGACGCCAATGGCGACTTTCGTTACACTGAAGATTAGGGGCCTGTTACGTGGCTGTATCGGGTCGCTGATGCCAGTTGCCCCGCTATATGAATCCGTCCACGACAACGCGATCAACGCCGCACTCAAAGATCATCGGTTCCGTCCTGTTGGTCCGGCGGAACTTCCACGGCTTGATGTGCATGTGTCGATTTTGAGCCCGATTGTCCCCATAGGCGGGATCGAAGCATTCAAGCTGGGCGAGCACGGGATCATCCTGGAGAAGGGCTACCATCGGGCTGTCTACCTCCCCGAGGTCGCACCCGAACAGGGGTGGACTGTCGAGGAAACGCTCTCGTCACTGAGTCAGAAGGCCGGAATGCCGGCAAACGGCTGGCGCAGCGGAGCGAATTTCAAGGTGTTTTCCAGCGTCGTGCTTGCCAAAGACTGAGCTGTGGGCTTCCTGCTAGACCAGGAGGGGGGCGCGACTCATCGTGGAATACAGAGACTTGGCGCGTTCTGCACCCCCGGGCGGTATAGCTGCTAACGGCGTGTTTCCCAAACCGAGATTCCTCGACTTCGCTCGGAATGACAGACTCGAAACAGTCGCATTTCTTAAGGAACTGTCATGCTGAGCTTGCCGAAGCATCTCGCCCACGCGTCCTCTGTTTGGCGTTGACGCACGCAAAGTCGCGAGGAGCCGGGGTTGAAATCAGGTAGCTTGTCTCCGATGCTCCCCGGCTGCCGACTAGGGAGCGGGGAGTGGGCTCAGAACGACGCCGGCACGCTCCTGCCCCTTCGCGGCAACCAGGTTCTTTCCTAGCGCGCCCAGAATGTCTTGCAGGGGGCGTTTCATGTCTTTGCCGTCGGATAGGGATAGCGCTCCGATAGCGACGCAGATCGTGAAGTCACCTTGCCCCATTGCCTGCTCGCTCACTGCGTTCTGGATGAGATCAAGCTGGTCCTGTACTTCTTCTTGTTTGAGTCCGGATAGACAGAGGATGAACTCGTCAGCGCCGAAGCGTGCCAGAATGTCCATATCGCGCGTGTTGCTCTTGATGATTCCAGCCACTTCTTCGAGAAGGCCGTGGGCCTCATCAATGCCGTAGGTCTCAATGTACTTCCGGAATGCTTCCACGGAGATCAGGGCGAGTCCCACCGCATATTCATGGGTAGACGCGCGTTCCAGCTCGGTTGCAAACGCTGGCACAAACGCCTTGTACTGGAGGGCACCGGTGGCATCGTCAAGTTGCGACAACTTCTTGCTCGCCTGAATGAGCTCGAATTTCTCCATCATGGAGCCTATGAGAAGGCCAATCACCTGAAGGTGCAGAAGGTCGGGGTCGCTGAAGGTCGTGTCATCGGCACGGTCACAGAAAATATAGCCGACGCCACGCTGATTCTTAATCACAGGCGCGATAACTCCAGACACGAAGTCGTGCTCCAACTTGAGGCTCTGGTAGACCGCTGAATCCTGGGCAAGGTCGTTCAGCAGCATGGGGCGCTGCTCAAGGACGACCTGCTCTGCGATCTGGCTGGGCCCGTCCTTGTGGTACTGCTTTACAAAGGTATAGCTGATCTGCCGAGATATCTTGATGCGAAGCTCTTTCGTGTCCTGGTCGATCAGAATCACGGCAACACTTTGCGATGGGAAGTACTCCTTCATGCTATCCATGATCACATGAAGGGCCTCTTCAAGAGACAGGGCACCGTCTGCCTTCCCCATGACGTGAACGAGCCAACCCCCGAGCGTGGACTTTGTCATATAACACTCCTCCTGTCGTGAGATCATGCAATGCGGCGACAGGTGAGTCAAGAGCCGACATTGACTTCTGCAGGATTGGGGCGCATCTGCGAACTGGTGCATTTGTAGCAATCGTAATCATGATCCTGCTCGTAATCGTAATTCGAGTACGATGACGAGCAGGATTACAATGATGAAATGCCAGAATCCAGTGCTCTGCATCAAAGCGCAGATGCACCCGAAGGATTGCTGAGGGCGGGATATTGATTGACTCCGATGCCCAATAAATGGCAATTCAATGGTCCCGTTGTCGGGCGTTTGGGATGCCTGTCCAACTTGGGGCAGAGTGTTCCCTGTAACCTATATAGAGGAGGAATGAGTGATGAACAGAGTTGGACGTATTGTGACGGTTGTAGCGGCAGTGGTATCTATTGGGGCGATCGCGTTTGCGGAGGCTGATGCAGAGAAGGCTGCGAAGGCGGGCAAGGGCAAGAAATGCGGCATGTTCGCGGCCCTTGATGCTGACGGCGATGGCAAGCTCTGTCTGGATGAGTTCAAAGTCGGACACGAGAAGCGTGTGGCCAAGCGGAAAGAGAAGATGGGTGACAAGTGGTCAGAGGAGAAGGCCGCAAAGATGCCGACGGCAGAAGCCATCTTTAAGAAGTGTGATGCCGATGCTGATGGATCCTTGACCAAGGACGAGATGAAGAAGGGGAAGAAAGTCGCCAAGAAGGCCTGCGGCACGAAGGGCGAATGCAAGAAGAAGGCCGATTGCGACAAGAAAGCTGTATGCAAGAAAAGGGCCGCATGCGACAAGAAAGCTGCCTGCGACAAGAAGGCTGCTAGCAAGCCGAAAGCGGCGGCGTGCTGTGGCTGCAACAAGGCCAAAGCCGAATAGAGCTTGGTCTGAACGAGAATGGAAAGGACCCACGGTGAGTCTACGCCGTGGGTCCTTTTTTTCTGTTCGCGGGGAATCCGCTTTACGGTGGTCTCTAAGGAAGGCTACTCGGAGAAGTACTGCACTTTGAAGGCCTCAATGGCCTTCACGAGGGCGTCGGCGTGCGCCAGCTCAGGTGACTGTTTCGTTTTCATTGCCGCCACAATGATCGTGTGCGCCAACACGAGACGCTGGGTATAGTCTTTCTGGCTCGCCTTAATACGTTGGGCTAGAAAGTAGTTCCCCATGATATCCTGAATCATTTGGGCGTGGGCCTCCTTGTTCGTGACCCAGCGAACGCTCTGGTTCGTATTTGCCGGACCTGTCGAGAGGCGCTTGATCTCCGTCAGAGACTTCGTGATGGTTGTCGCGTGCTCCTGCAGCGTCTCGAAGCGTGCTGCATCGCCATAGATCCCGCAGGGGATTTGGCAGTGAGCGTGTGCGAATCCGATGGTGAGCGCCAAGAGCGCTGTCGTGAGGCGTAGTCTTTTCATTGTGATCTCCCCGTTTGTAGTGGTTGACTTGTGACGAATCTGTACGACCTAAATGCTACCTAAGTGGTGTCACTATTGCAACTGCATAGTTCCGGTGCGTGCCTACTTTGGGGCAAGCCCCAAATGGCGGGACATTTTTCCTTGTTATTGAGGCTTGCGGAGGGGTTGACCTTTCTAGTAGGATTCGCCGCTTATGTAAGGACAGATGTTCCCTGCCTCGGGGTTTGGGAAGTTTCATCTGTGTATGTTAACCCGGTAGAAGTGTTAAACAAAATGGTATTACAGGTTCAGAAAAAGAAGCACATTGATTTCGATCTCACGCAGTTTGGTGCAGATGAGCGCGAGGCGATGTCGAAGATGTACGAAGAAACCCTCAAGAATTTCACTGAGGGATCCATCGTTCCCGGCAAGGTTCTCGAAGTAAGAAGCAACGAAGTGCTCGTCGACATCGGATACAAGTCCGAAGGTGTCATTGACGGTCATGAGTTCACAAACCTCTCGGAAGTCAGTGTCGGCGACGCATTTGATGTGCTCTTGGATCAGATTGAGGATGACAGCGGAATGGTCATTCTCAGCAAGCAGAAAGCTGAAGAGAAGATTCAGTGGGAGCAGGTCATCAAGTCCTGCGAAGAGGGCGCTACAGTCATGGGCGTCATCAAGGCCCGCGTCAAGGGCGGTATGATCGTTGACGTGAACGGTGTAGATGCATTTCTGCCCGGGTCTCAAGTTGATGTGGTTCCGGTTCACAACGTGGACGCACTCATCAACGGCGAATTTGAATTTAAGATCCTCAAGATCAATGAAGAGCGTCGCAACATCATCCTGTCGCGTCGTGAGTTGATTGAGCAGCGTCTGCGCGTCAAGAAGCGCGAACTGCTTTCGACGATCGAAGCTGGCCAGGAGCGCTCGGGCGCGGTCAAGAACATCACGGACTTCGGTGTCTTCGTGGATCTTGGCGGACTCGATGGACTCCTACATATCACGGATATGAGCTGGGGCCGGATCAAGCATCCTTCCGAAATGGTGAAGGTTGGCGAGGAGATCAAAGTTGTGATCCTCGACGTGGATCTCGTAAAGGAGCGCGTTTCGCTTGGTCTCAAGCAGCGTACCCAGAACCCATGGGATGGCATCGACTCCAAGTTCCCGGTTGGAAGTCGCCTGCGTGGCAAGGTCGTCAACTTGGTGCCATACGGCGCGTTTGTTGAGCTCGAAGAGGGCGTTGAGGGCTTGGTCCATGTTTCCGAGATTAGCTGGACGAAGCGGATTGCCCGCGCGTCTGACGTCCTTTCCTTTGGTGACGAAGTCGACGTGGTCGTCCTGAGCGTCAACAAGGAAGAGCAGAAGATTGCTCTGGGTATGCGCCAGACTGAATCCAATCCTTGGGATACGGTTCAGGGCCGCTACCCGGTCGGAACTCGGATTACCGGTCACGTCCGGAACTTCACTTCCTACGGTGCCTTCGTCGAACTGGAAGATGGCATTGACGGCATGATTCATGTTTCTGACATGTCCTGGACACGCAAGATCAACCATCCGTCCGAAATGCTCGAGAAGGGGCAGGAAGTGGAAGCGGTTGTTCTGGAAGTCGATCCGGACAACAAACGCATCAGCCTGGGTCTCAAGCAGGCCAGCGAGGATCCATGGAACACCATCGCGTCGCGCTACACGATCGGCGAGCTCGTCAAGGGTGTCGTCTCGAAGGTGGCCTCATTCGGTGCATTCGTTGCACTTGAAGAGGGTGTTGACGGGTTGGTCCACATCTCGCAGATCAGCGACCAGCACATTGAGAAGGTGCGCGATGCACTCGACGTTGGGCAGGAAGTGGAAGCCCGCGTCATCAAGATTGATCAGGCTGCACGCCGGATTGGTCTGAGCATCAAGGCCGTGACGATGCCCGAGGATGAGTTTGCCCGTCATCAGGAAGAGATGGTGATCGAAGGCCTCCGTCCTGGAGACAACATGGTCGACCTTGCCGGTGCATTCGATGAGGCCTTTAGCGGTCTTGAAGAGTGGCATCCCGGTGAGTCAAAGAAAGACTAACGGGAACGTCAAAGTAGCGATACAACAGGAAGGCGTCCCGATCTCTGTCGGGGCGCCTTTCCTTTAGGAGGGATGATGCCAAACATTATCGAAATTCTGCGCGAACGCGGCATGTTGGAGGATGTGACTAGCCCTGAAATTGAAGAAGCGGCTAAATCACCCATCACGGTCTATGCGGGGTTTGATCCCTCTTCAGACAGTTTGCAGGTGGGGAACTTTGTCACGATCATGGGGCTGTCTCACTTTCAACGTTGCGGGCATCGTGTGATCGCTTTGGTGGGGGGCGCCACGGGCATGATTGGTGACCCGTCAGGCAAGAGCGTCGAGCGTCAGTTACTCACATCAGAGCAGGTTGAAAAGAACCAGGCCGGGATTCGTGAGAATCTGGAGCGGTTTCTTGATTTCGAGCACCCGACAGCCGCTGCCAAGATCGTGAATAACCACACGTGGTTTAAGGATTTCACCTTTATCGAGTTTCTGCGTGATGTCGGAAAGCACTTCCGCATGGGGAGCATGCTCAACAAGGACAGCGTGCGTAGCCGTCTTGATAGCGATGCGGGCATGAGCTTCACCGAGTTCAGCTACCAACTGCTTCAAGGCTACGATTTCTTGCGTCTGCTGGATGACGAGGGGTGCAGGGTTCAGCTCGGTGGTTCCGACCAGTGGGGGAACATCACGGCGGGCACGGACTTGATTCACAAGCTTCGAGAACAGCGGGCCTTTGGCGTCACCATGCCCCTCATTTGCGATAGTAGCGGACAGAAATTCGGCAAGAGCGCAGGCAATGCAATCTATCTGGACGCGACGAAGACGTCGTACTTCGACTTCTACCAGTTCTTTGTCCGGACCGATGATGCGGATGTGATTCGGTTTCTGAAGGTCTTCACCTTCTTGCCCCTGGATGAGATCGAGCAGTATGCACAATGCCTGGTCGAGGCCCCTGAGAAGCGTGAGGCGCAGATTCGGCTGGCAGAGGAGATGACCCGCATGGTGCACGGTGAGGAGGGGGTTCGCATTGCGCAGCGCTCTACCTCGGTCCTGTTCGGTGAGGCGATGGACGGGCTGCGGGCGGACGAGCTGTTGGCTGTATTCTCCGATGTGCCTTCGACTGAGCTTAAGCGCGATCAGGTACAGGGCGAATTGGTGATCAATGTGGCAGCTGACGCTGGTCTATGCAAAAGCCGGGGAGAGGCCAGGCGTCTCGTGCAGAACGGTGGATTGAGCCTGAATAACGGGCGTGTCGCTGATATTGGCCAAGTCGTGGCCGCCACCGACATTATCGACGGGTGTCTGTTGGTTCTGCGCTCTGGGAAGAAGCGGAACCACATTGTTCGTGTCGCTTCGTGAAGCAACGTGGCCTAATGAATCTGAAACGGTAAGCGGTTCCGGGTTCGCCCGGTTGACTCGGTTGGGACCCAGATGGATGATGCAATCCGAATTGTGGGTGCGCGTGAGCACAACCTGAAGCGCGTTGATGTCGAGATTCCGCGCAACAAGCTAACGGTTGTGACGGGGCTGAGTGGTTCAGGGAAGTCCTCGCTCGCATTTGACACACTGTTCGCGGAGGGGCAGCGTCGCTATGTGGAGAGCCTCTCCGCATATGCCAGGCAGTTCCTCGACCAGATGCAGAAGCCGGCTGTTGATCACATCGAGGGGCTTTCGCCCGCGATTGCGATTGAGCAACGCACCGCGGGATCCAATCCGCGCTCGATCGTGGCGACCACCACTGAGATTCACGACTATCTGCGCTTGCTCTATGCGCACATTGGTGTTCCACATTGCCCCAAGTGCGGCAAGGTGGTGTCGCGGCAGAGCGCAGAGGATGTTGTTGAGCAGTTGCTGGAGTTGCCGACGGGCACAAAGATCGTGCTGCTTGCTCCCCGTGTGTCCAGGTCTGTGGGCAACCAGAAAGGCGTGTTGGAGCATATTCGGAAACAGGGGTATGTCCGAGCCCGCGTCGACGGAGAGCTCTACGAGCTCGAGTCTGTGCCTGCGCTGAAGAAATCGGATCCGCACTCCATTGATGTTGTTGTAGACCGCTTGGTGATCAATAGCCGTGTTCGATCGCGCCTCACGGACTCCGTGGAGCTTGCGCTCCAAGAGGGGGATGGCGTCATGGTTGCGCTGTCGGCGACCGGAGGGAAGGGCAGCGAGGATTGGCAGGAGTTGGCCTTCTCGGAGAAGCTCTCGTGTCTGGACTGTGGAATTCGTTTTGCGCCCCTGACTTCAC
>JABGOW010000313.1 GCA_018645275.1 Verrucomicrobiota bacterium | reverse complement strand
CGCAGATTACAAGGCATGGGAACAAGTGAAGCGAGCAAGCATGCGCTTCGACAAGCTGTCACACATTATCGAAACGTTGCAGCCTGATTCGGTCGTTGTAATGTACAGAGGAATGAATCGGGACACATTCTTTGAGGGCCTTGACTGGTGCGCTGCTGCTTCCGACGATCCGGCTATTCAGCACTCCATTGCAGCGGGGGTTCACGTTTTCAACCTTCCGCACCCAACCGGTATGCGGAAACGCCGCAAGGAATCTTTCAAAGAGCCCCTTATGGCCCTATTCCATCACAATGGCCTTAAATTCACACGTGGGTCATTTCTCAAACACGATGCAGAGGTAAGAGAGTTCGTGCATGGACTGGAACGGCGGTCCGCTAAGGAAGCGGACAAGTACGCATGTATCGAACTGATTGCCAAACAACTGGATGCAGACGGCTGCATCATGTCTGCTCAGTGCCTGGCAACTATCCTGAACGACTTGGGGCACCTTACCGACTATGGAACCGCATACAAGGGCGCCCGCGGCACGTATCGTCTTATTCGAGGGGCATATTGCAGGTGCGAACGGCGCGGCAACATGGGGCTTGCAGCCGCGATAGCGAAAGCCTTTGTGAAGCCCAATGGCACATACGCCTACGGATGAAGATTGACTCGACCTCGACGAAGCCCTATTCCGCTATCGCACCCGCGCCATCGGGGAGGAACTGTAACGCCCCACAGTCGCAAGTGCTTCAAGTAACATCTGGGCACAGCCAGAACGGTCCCTAGCAAGTGGCCTGTGTCGGTTATGTATAGCGCATCATAACAAGACGAATAAGCGTAATCTGATAGCCAATTGGCCATATTGGAGTCGTTTGCATGATATCCCTGATTGACAGGTTTGCCTATCATTCGCCATGGTGGGCAAACTGATACCGGATTACAATAGCTTGTTCAACGGAGGATGTTATGAGTAAGAAGACCCTCAAGGTCCGGCTGCGAGTAAACTGGGGTGTTGTCAAAGCGCTGGGACAGCTCACAGTATTGACACGAGCATCCTACATGATGCTGATCATTGTTCCGATTATGGCAGGGATATGGCCAGGAGTTAGAACTGTTCTCAATAGGTATAATCAAGCTGTAACTGACACGACAATGCTTATGGATACCGCAACTCAAAGGCTAGATATTTCAGCCGAAAGACTTAAACTTATCTCAGAAAGGCGAGCTCCAGGCTATGCTACGAACACGCTCAACAGTGCTGTTACGGCCTTGTATGCTGCGGAAGAACAAGTCAGAAACATAGCTGATGATTATTCTCTAAAGGTTTTAGAAAAGACCTCAATGCCGTCTGTGTGGGTAATAGCTTTTCTAGCGTCACTTGCTGTGATGGTTGGTCATCTACTTTACGAAAGCCTTGTACCAGATCTTATAAAACAGAACAGCTTAGATACTTACATCCAAGGAGCGAAGAGGGCTTATGTTGAAGCCCCGGCAGACAATAAGCTTGAGTATTGTTATGTCGTGAACAGAGAAGCCCTGAAAAACCCATTCTTGAAGTCCTTTGTTTCAGCGATCCACCCAATAGAGGATAGTGACCGAAATGCGTATCATGTTGCTGATGACCAGGAAGGCCTTCGGAAAAGAGAACTCGGGGTCGTCGCGCAGGGGGCTGAGTGTGAATACTATATGGGGAAATACAGAAGCCCTGGCGCAGCATCTATCGCAATGCTGTTTTACGGAATGGCAATGATTGCAGTATTTTACATTATTGTCACGCAATGTATAAATGTGCTGCGTGTGGCTGAATGGTTGTGAATTGTTGAACAACTGGCTGGAACTGTCCCCTGCTACGCAGGCCCGTTCAGCCGACTCGTTGCTGCTGTCAATTAGTCACTGGGTCCAAAGAGCCCAGTGGGTGGCCCCAAGACACCAAAACGCTTATTCTGATGAGTAGGGTAGGGGGCTGGGGTGTAAGTGCCTGGCGAACCCCCTCCTTACGGTAGATTGTTGCCGGTCCACCGTCAGGAGAGGTGATTCACCGGACGCTTACCGTCCTTCTCGGTAGAAATGCCAATGACAGTGTGAGTAGATGTTCGCGCCCGTACTGCAGTGGTACTGAGCATACGCCCATGGATCTGGCTCGCATTTCTCGACAAGATAGAAGTCCAGTTCCTTGCGCACATCATTAACAATGTCCCGATGCTGTGGTGAATTTGGTGCGACAAGCCATTGAACAGGAAATGAGTTGTGTTCCGGCTTCCCCACCCGAGCCACAGGCGCCCAGGCGTCAGGTGACATGTCTACTATATCCCCATGGCAAATTTCAATGTGTTCACCTTGATCGTCTACCACGCCTTCTGACCATTTCCATTCTGATCGAGTAATCGGCCGCCGCCGGAATTTGAGCTTTCCTGCCAGGTCTAGATTCATCACCGACGGACACTGCGCCTCATGAAACCACAATTGGGTCATCCTGCCAGGCGAAATCACACCCTCAATCAGACCGGCGCCCTTCACTCGGAAGCCACATCGTGAAATCGGCTTATCCAGTTTGCCGCTTGCAGGTAACATGAACTGAGACAGAACGAACCGCGGTACCGAGCCCGGTACGTAGGGGTTGATGCGCCGGGGATCGTAGTCGTGAAGGTGTCCGGACCCGATGTATGCATGTTGAAGCGCTTCTGGACTCTTATCGCGCAAGTGCCTGGCAACCTTGGTCAGCGCTGCCGGACAATGCGATACGAATATCTCCATTTCAGCGGGCACATAACCACGAATCAGTCGATTCTTTGCATTCCCATAGCGGTCCGAATGGTGCCTGTTCCCGATGCCGTGGATGGTGACACCATTTACCGGAACGCATTCGAATTGCTTCTCATCCGTGAACACTGCCGTAGACATACGCAACAGCTGGTCCATAGCTCTCCTCGCCGTTGGATTCTTCGCGCTGTTCGCATGGTCATGCGTGCCCGTGCAGAAAACGATCCGGGTTCCCTGACGACGGATCGATCTGAGAAGCCCGAGAATTTCATCGTACGTGATCTGCACACCGGGCGTGCCAAACATGTCACCCGTGATAAGCAGGAAATCCAGACCAGGAAAGCTCTGCCGAACGTAACGCAAGAGCTTCGCCGTGGCTGCGGTACTGAGTATTCCCCAAAGGTGTTCGTTAACCGGACCACACGCTTGCTCAATTGCTGCCCGGATGTCGGGCCGTGCGAGCCTACTTGCGTTCAAATGAAAATCCGAGACATGAACAAATGTACGCTGCATCTACAGAACCTTCTGCTGGTCTATCTCGGACAGGGTCATTGGTCCGTCATGGCCATCTCCTTCTACCGTAGCCAGCTTCTCCGCCCCCACGTCTTCC
Organism: Verrucomicrobiota bacterium; assembly: GCA_018645275.1. Lineage (GTDB taxonomy): Bacteria > Verrucomicrobiota > Kiritimatiellia > UBA8416 > UBA8416 > JABGOW01. The sequence goes on along the minus strand of JABGOW010000313.1, from coordinate 7,683 downwards.
CCCACGTCTTCCCCCACTCATTACATTCCCACCGTGGTGAGTCGTCGCTTACGCAGCACCCGCCCAGGGACAGCTCGCCCTTCTTCAGGGCTTCCTGCAATTCGGGTGTATTATCAGGCATGCCATACATGATGTCGGCGATGCTCTCTGCTCCGCAGCGAGGACACTTCCGGGCCTTCTTGGGCTTCTTGCCCCAATCTGATGGCGGGATTGTGGTCATGTCACCCTCTTGTTCCATCTGAGGGCCTGCTGGAGAACTGGGGTTTCCTTCCTCATGTTCGCCCGGATGCCTTCAAGGATGGTCACGTAGAGTCTGAGCCCAACCAGGGCATCCGACCCCATCTCACCTTCTCCAAACAGCTCCTTATCTCGCTCACTGAAATCCAGCCCGGCCTGTACGGTGTTGCCTGACAGTTCATGGCCGATGTCATAGCCGCTCAACAGAAGCCTTGTCGACCCCGCCTTCACCGTACATAACGATTCAAACCAATCCGTGGATTCCTGCAAGGAGTCAACCTTCAGCAGTTCGAGTAATCGGCGCTCGCCTTTCAGTAGGGCCTTGATGTCCTTGATGGGCACCGAACAGACGGACAGGTAGACGAGCTTCTTAACCACAACGACGTAGCTGGTGCTGTAGCTCTTGCAGGTTGTTAGCCCGTACTGCTTCTGAAGGTTCATCACGAAAGGAACGCTTTTGCCTACAGATTGTGCCACGGCTGTCAGGTTCATGGATCTACCTCGGCTTGCCTTTGCTTATCTTCCATCAGGGCCTCGAAAGATTGTTCAATTGTTACAGGCTCGAATGTACAGGCGTTGAGTAGGGCATCAAACACCTTCGCCTCCTTAGGAGGGAAACTGACCTGCAAGATGTCCGGGTGGGTTCCAGAAATGTAGTACAAAAAGGCCGCCTGAGCCTGCTGGGAATCCGCCGACAGTGAACTGATCTCCTTCAACACAGAACCCAGCTGTTCAAGCGTATCTGGGGCATAGTTGTGATCTGTGAAGATCAACTCCAGCCGTGAGCCTACATCGGGCTTTGTCCCGCACTTCTCGCACTCACACCATGCCCCCCACTTGGTTTCACCACACTTCATGCATAGGGCGATGGTCACGTACAGGGCATCCTCTCGCTGGTAACCTACGATATGGGTATGCAGCGGAGGAGTGGAAAAGTCAAAGGGAAAGCGACACCTAATCCGCACGCGTTAATGGTCGAAAACGTGAGTAGCCCTACTAGCCCTGGTGTGCCCCATGTTGGGGAATCTGTGGGCGTTATGTCATTCTCCATGCCCTGTAACCGAATGGGGGGGTATCGATGAATAGACTCACGGAGAAGGTCATTCGCCTGGCGCTTGAAGAAGATCCCGAGATCACTTCCAAGCAGGCCAGGGAGGTCGCGGAGGTATTGAAGGGGCGGTCACGTCCTGTTGGCTCTGCCGAGATGGGGCAAGAAGCTATCTTGGTGTCAAATCGGGAGGCGGCAAGACTCTTGTCGGTTTCGCGGCAGACACTGTGGCGCCTGGAGAAACATGGCGTAATCAAACCGGTGGTCCTGGGACATGCGGGCGGACACCGGATTAAGCGGTATGCACTGGAAGGCCTGAGGAAGCTGGCCCGCTAATTGGCATCCCGGAGGGCCCGATTACGGAACACCCATTCTGTTAACCTGCCATCTTCGCCTGTTCGTAGAAGTCAGCCGGCACGGCGTGGGCGAGTTCCCATGTCATGGCGATTGGGCGGTCACCTTCGTATTTCAGGAGATCACTGGCCGGTCCCATGAAGATGAACGGGCTGGTAGCGCCCTCGACGCGCTTGTTGAGGCGTACGAAGAAGAGGATGGTATACCCTCGCTGGGTGAAATGGATGTAGTTCTGCCCCGCTGGACTGGCCTGAGACGTTTGCGCTTGGCTTTCCCAGTGGAGTCTCGTCCTGTTCAAGAGGTAGTCGTGGTAGCGCGTGGTCGGACTGAAATCCTGCTCAGATTTGATCAGGGTGACTAGGTGTATGTAGGCCTTCAAATCACGGGAGTGGTAAACCCCGACACCCGTGCTGCCGGCGGTGGTGAAATTGGCCAAGCCCAAAGCGGCCTTGATCTCGTTATTACTGTACGAGGCGTGGAGATCGAGCGGACAATCAAAGGGCACGGATAGTGAGGTGACCGGAATATCAGAACGTTCACGTCCCCATGTCACGATTTCTCTTAGATCTGTCTGGAGTGCTGGATTGCGCTTCACTAACACGCGCAGGTCATCAAATGAAGCCGCCTTCGGATCCTCACTCTTGGCATTTAGCAGTAGGTAGTGCAGCATCATTCCCCTGGCCTCTGATTTTGGCAGATATGGAGCCCGTGACTCGGCTGCAACGTGTGTCAACAGATCGCTGGCATCCTGCAGCAACGTTGGCCCATCCCGCAGACAGAGTCGTTGCGCAGCTTTGCTTAGAACGTCCTTTTCTGGACCCGTTGGGGGTGGGCACAGTCCAGCTGTGGCCTTCCAGCCTGACCAGGAGTTTCGCCTCAACATCACAACCGGATCGACATCGGTAGTCGCGATGAACTCTTGGAATGTTGGGGGACGCTCCAGTCTTCCAGCCTGACTCGTTAGTGATTCGACGACCATCTCCTTGAGATTCGTTAGGGTCAGGCGGATGTGGCGGATGACATGCTCACGCGCCACGCGTTCGAGTTGGATGCTGCAGCCCGACGGCAGGTGAGGGAAATCTGCAACGGCCTCTTCGTCGAGCCGCAGGCGCTGCCTGGGCAATAGCGCTGCGAACTTGCGGTCTATGCGGTATTTCCGGTGCTGCTGACCGACTAGATCCAAGACTGTAAGGCAGTCTTTGCCGGGTGCGTGGCGCAGTCCGCGCCCCAACTGCTGTAAGAATACGGTCAGACTTTCGGTTGGGCGCAGAAGCATCACCAGGTTGATCTCGGGCAGGTCGAAGCCCTCGTTGAGAACATCCACCGTGAAGAGGAACTGTGTCTCCCCATTCCTGAACCGTTGTACTGTCTCTGGGCGTTCATCTGTCGCTGTAACGCCCAATAGAGTTTCCGCTGAGAGCCCCCGATCGACAAAACGCTCACACATGTACTGGGCATGTTTAACTGACACGCAGAATCCGATGGCGCGGGTCGTCTTGTCCAGGGGGTTGTATCGCCCCAGCGCGTCGAAAAGCGCATCCACGCGTTGGCGTGCCCGAAGATCGTCACCTGTGTAGACGGACGTGAGTGCGTCCACGCTGTACCGACCGTTGTTCCAGAACTTCTCGTCGGCGACAGAGACGGGGTCCGATACCCCAAAGTAGTGAAAAGGGCATAGGAGGCGCTCTTCGAGTGCCTCCGGAAGACGGATTTCAGCGGCGATGCGATGGTTAAACTCCGGCAGGATGGACTTGCCATCCATTCGCTCCGGCGTTGCCGTCAGGCCAAGCAGGATTTCCGGTTCAAAATGTTCGTAGATCGGCTTGTATGAAGGTGCTTCACCATGGTGCGCTTCATCAACAACCAAAAACTCGTAATGCTCTGCAGTTAGCTGGTCACGGAGCCCTTTAGAACGGACGCTTGCGACGGTGGCAAAGAGATAGTCGAGTGAAGCTGGCACGTGGCGCCCGCCGAGTATGTCGCCGAAATTGAAATCACGCAGGACGGAGCGGAAGCAGTCTCTGGCCTGCTCAAGTATCTCGATACGGTGTGCGACAAACAGTAAACGAGGACGGGGCCTCCGGGCGCCGGCGTATCGAGAGTAGTCCAGTGCTGCCACCACAGTTTTACCGGTACCTGTGGCGGCCACTACGAGATTGCGAAAGCTGTTGTGCACATTACGCTCGGCATCCAGCTTCTCCAGTATCCGTTCCTGGAATGGTCGCGGGGTGATCTCGGCCAGGAAGCGTGCCTCGCCGGACTGCGATGCGGCACGCCCGCGGCTGATCGCTTTACGGAATCGATCGAGATTCTCTTCGCGGCATGTCTCGAAGTTTTCGTTCTCCCAATATCCCTCGAACTCTCCTCGGAATTGGCGCAGTAACCCCGGTTGGTCATGCTCTGTGACCTTGACCGTCCACTCCAGTCCGCTGGTGATCGCGGCCCGGCTAATGTTTGCGGACCCAATGTAGGCGGTCGAGTAACCTGTGTTCCTGTAGAACTGATAGGCCTTGGCATGCAGACGCGTCTTCTCGGTGTCGTAGGACACCTTCAACTGCACGTTGCTGCATCTGACGAGCCAGGCGATCGCGTTCGGATCGGATGCGCCCATGTAGGACGTTGTGATAATGCGAATCGGCACGCTTCGCTCGGCCAGTTCATCGAAGGCTGCCATGAGCAGTCGCAGGCCTGAGTATTTGATGAAGGACACCAAGATGTCGACCCGGTCCGCGCTTCGCATTTCCTGGCGCAGCTCGTGCTCCAGGCTTGGCGTACCCGGTGTACCCGTCAGCAGGTAGCTGCTATTGAGCGAAGTCTGCGGAAGCGGCCATGGTTCGCCAAAAGGGGGCTTGCGGTGAACCGAGGTGACGAGCTCATGGGAGGATAGAATCTTGCGCTTCAGGAGGTAGTCCATTCCGTCCCTGGCACCGATCAGTTCGATGAATCTGTTTACCAGGGCGACACGCTCATCGGGGCGATACTGCGGCAATGCAGCATCAAGAAGTCGGGCGACGAACATGCCGTACTGTTGAGGCTGCTCTTCGTCGTCCATCTTCCTGAGCGTTGCCAGAAGCTCGTCGTTCGCCTGGAGAAGTTCAGCAAGCTCCTCATCCAAAATGCGAGCATAGGCACCGGGTACAAGTTGTGGCTCTGTGCTCATGGCACCTCTCGAAGCTGTTCAACGATGGGGATGTCAGCGGGCGCCCAGGGCACGGATGTCAGTTCGTCTGGACGTAACCACCGGGCGTCCGCATGTTCGATCAAAGAGAAACTCGATCCCTGGCAGGATGCCAAGAAGGGGATAAGGCGTATGGAGCCAAAATCATAACGGTGCTCGACGGGACGCAGAGGCTGCAACACGCCAAGCCCCATGTCCAGCTCCTCCCGAATCTCCCGTCGCAACGCGTCCTCGGCTGATTCCCCTGGCTCGATCTTGCCACCTGGAAATTCCCAGAAGCCACCCAGACGTTTACCTTCAGGGCGTTGGGTGGCGAGCACGGCGCCTTCGGGGTTCCGCAGTACGAGACAGACTACCGAGCAGGCAACGCCCGACTTGACCGGGACGCTTTCAGGTACCCTCTTGTTCTCAATCGCCAGCTCCACCACCGCTTACCTCCCCACTATCGCATACTCCCAGCCATTGAGTACCATAGCGGGCCCCACGATAATAGAGATATGCTCCGATCTGTCGGGGTTATGTATGGTCACTGATTCTATCTTGCTCATGCTTGACCCTTCCGCCCATATGCCCCTAACGCAGCAGCCATGACCCGCCACACATCGTGATAGGGTTTTCGTATCTGGTCAGGAGTCTGGTCGATCTTGCCCTTGAAGTTGCTGTAATCCAGCGTCTCACCAAGGAACTGCAAGATCGTCAAGACATCATCCCGACCGACAACTAAGCGATACCCATAGTCCGCGTCAGGTGTCTCGAACAGTTTGGTGTCTGGCAGCGGCACCCCTCTCTTCAGGTTCTCAAGGTCTTGCTTCTCTCGGCCTCGGACATGGAACTCACCCGGCTCCCTTTCTACAATCGAATAGAATCCGTGTTTGGTCATAAGCCACATGATTAGCGCCTTCCGTTCGTAACCAGCCTCGCTACCGACCATAGCAACGGGAGGGTAATGGGGCAACCATGACGTGCAGCCTTGAAACACTACTGTGTCGGGAGTAACTCTTCTGCAGGATCGACCCACGGTGTAGGGTACTCAATACGTGCGCCTTTCCCCACTCTGACTGCGCCCGCAAGCTGCAGGAACAGCACCTTCCCAGGATCGAAGGGCGTTAGGATATCCTGCTCTTTGGCAGGTGCGAATTCCATCTCGTCGATGAGTCTTGACGGCAGCCAGTGCCGCGCACAAACAAATGCCTTCCCATGGTCGATGGCCTCGTAGATACCTGTGTCGACAAGTTCGAGACCTATACCATGCCCCCTGAAGCCCGGATCGACGCAAACCGGTCCAATCTCCACGCCACAGATCGCTGGGCGGCCCTGCACGCCGATATTGGTGAGTACGGCGCAGCCGACGATGCGTTCATCTTGTACGGCAGCCAGCGAGATCTCCGGATCGCCCGCGCCGCCCGCCAGCAACTCCTGGACAAGCGTAGCCTCCTTTTGGCTGCAGTTGCGGCCCACAAGCTTAACGACATCCGCGTGCTCGGCTGGCAGAAGGGGCCGTACATAGAATCCGCGCTCCTTTTTATCCACGGCAACGCCGAGCCGTGGAATATTGTCGGGCGAAAGTGGATCCAGGCTGGTGGCGCGTTTCTCGGCCCAATCGAGCCATTCTGTGGCGTGTTCCGGGACAGCAGGCGAAGTCGAGACCTGCTTCCTAGCCGTGTTGATGTAGGATCGTATGGATTGAGCCTCTGACCAGTGGGCCACCTCATCGCCCAGCGTTCTCAACCTCGTAGCTGTCCTTGCCTCCCGTCGTGCGCGGATCTTCTGCTTTTCCTCAGCATCCTGCTGATTTGCTTTGCGCTCCACGCGGCCTGAACGTTCCTGTCGCTGGGCTGTAGCAATCCGAACGATACCGAAGATGACATCGTTCAGGCAGCCCTCCAATCGCTGATGTTCGGTGTCACGCCAAGTCGTACGAAGTCTTCGGCCCCACAAGAGTAACGTGGGATCGAGCTGCAGCGTGAGTCGGCCCGACAACACTGCGGTCTGTTTGGCCGGCCAAGGCGGTTGTGGGGGTTCCTCGTAGTATCCGGATCGCACTACTGTTCGCTTGGAATCGACGGCCTCAACCTTGAACTGCTCGACGATGCTGATACCAACGTACTCGCCGCAGTATCTGGTGAACGTTCCCTCGGGTCGGCTGTGCACCGAACGCGTGTGACACCCCCGGCGCTCAAGCGCTTCGAGAAGGATTTCCATCAGCAGATGAGCGCGATGCAACGACTTTTCCGCAACACGCATGTCGAGCGTATCGACATGCTGTGGAACACTCCGCCCCCACTTATCTACCTTCTGCTCCCGCAAGGCCGCCAGCGACTGGGCCGTTTCTTCGTGGAGCTTTCCACCCTCGGGCACGACGATCTTGGGCCATTCGCCCTCGGCGGCGAGCGCCCGGTCGAAGATGTTGGTGAACGTCGAGTAGCCTGGACCGCTGGCACAGGGCGGCTGGTGCGCCCGAATGGTGATGACAGTCTCATCATCGGGATCAGGTAGGCGGTCGGGCCCGATCACGGTATTGTGTTTGACCTGCGTCCAGTACCCGAGCCAAGGACGAGGGATATTGTACTTCTTGCAGATTTTCGCCAGTCCGACGTTAGACAGCCCATACTTGGGTGCGAGAAGGCGCATCGGTGTGGTCCAGACTTCGTCGTAGAGTTCACGACGTGATTTCTTCACTTGCGACATGCTGACCTCCTTGGCCTTAGGTTACGGGAATACCCGTGCCGTGGCAATTCCAGGATGGGGGTCGCGCCATATGAGTGAATCGTCTGTCAGTGATCGATGGCGGCAAGTGGCCGGTGGACACCACATACGGTGCGATGTCAGCGCTGAAATCCCGGACCTCGGGGCGTATAGCCGAACG
>JABGOW010000356.1 GCA_018645275.1 Verrucomicrobiota bacterium | reverse complement strand
CGCCACACTTCGTTGGTTACGCTTAAACGACTGACTTAGTCGATGGGAGTTCTGAGCATGTCAGAAGCTTCCGTAAACCGACATGCTTTGTGGGGTCGAGAATGACAGACTCTGAATCGGCGAGTTTTCTGGGAAACTGTCATGCTGAGCTTGCCGAAGCATCTCGCCGATGTGGCCACCGTAGCCCAACGGGCGAGGTAGGAAGGCGCTCTATCAATCAGGGCGACATCCTGTCAATGCCGCAAATCGCTTCTTGTCTGTTTGATGTACAGTTACATAGTATGACACACCAACGCGGCGGCATATGGGCTCTAGTGCCCGCTGGTTGCCGTGATACGCTGACTGTACGTTCGATCTAGAAGAGGTCCCATATCATGACCGAGAAAAAGCCATTTCCCTTGTTGCTGTGTGCTGTGAGCATTCTGAGTGGTATTCTGTCCCTGGGGTTCCTGCTCCTCTGGGCACTTAATCTTGAGGTTGCCATCCGGCTGTTCTGTGATGGGCTGGACTTGCTCTCAACGGTGCTCCCTGGGGCGTTCTACCGGTTCGGTGTCGGCTGTGCTGCCGATCTGAGCACAATCTCCACGCTTGTGCCGCTCTTGGTGTTTGCCTTCCCCGCATGGCAAGGATTTCGGGCTCTTCGGCATTATCGTCGTACCGAGGACGTGGAGCTTCGCTGGCGCCCATATCCCCCGCATTTCGCCTTCTTTCTGATCATGCTTGGATTGGCCGGAACGCTTTACGGTCTGATGATTGGTCTACAGAGCAGTGGTGTAGAGGCGGTTGCCAAATCTGGCCTCTCAAGTGATGCCGTCCAGGATTCCGTGCAGCGCCTGCTCTCCGGAACCGCAACTGCCGTACTGAGTTCTCTCGTGGGCCTCCTCGGAGCCTTTTTCGCTGCCCGACCTATCGCCTGGATCTTCTGTCGTAGTTTGCCGCTCGTGATTGCTGAAGAGCTTCCGGAGGATCTGGAAGATACCGTTGATCGCCTCTGCGAGGGCTTGGGGCGGATGGATCGCACGGTACGGGAGGTCACGCGCAGTATGACCCCGATCCCTTTTGAGCAGATCACAAAGCAGTTGGACGCCATTCACGCCCAGCATGGTGAGCTCACGCAGGGGATGCGGCAGATGTGTGCCGCGCTGGATCGCTGTGCCGAAGGGCTTTCGAAAGCCGACGGCCTGGAGAAGAAGGTGGAGGGGATCACGGCAGGAGTGACCGCACTTCGCAACGAACAGGATGCACGCGGACAAGCTCTCGCAACTGGGGTGGCGGCTCTAGGTGAGCGAATTGAGCGCGCGGGCCAGGAGCAGTCTGATGCCCAGCTCGCGACTGGCGGTCGCGTAGAGGCTGCGATCAGAGAGCAGGGGGCGGGGCAAGCCGCCGTGGTCGATGCCGTAAGGGAACTTGGCGAGACTACTCGCGCCGGCGATCGCCAGCGACGCGAGGAGCGCTCTGTATTCCGCAAGGCGTTTGCCGCATTCCTTCAGGAGGAATCGGACAATGGCTAAACCGGGGCAGGAACGGGCACAGATTCGCCGTATTCAGGAGCGGGCCAAGGGCCGTCCAGAGAGTGTGTTTGCTGTCAGCCCAAACGATGTGCTCGTACAGATTGCACTACCACTGGTCCTCATTTTGGCCATTGCAACACGATTGCTCATGGCGTCCAGTCAGTCCGGTCCCAGTGTGATGGACCTCTGGAAGCAGTATCTGCTCATGCGGATGGATGCCGTCAGCGGTGAGTGGGAACGGGATTCCGGCTTGCCTGAGTTCGTTTCGTTCGACCGCATCCAGTGGGAGGGAGCTTGGCCGGCGGATGCCCGTTTTTCGGACCTTTGCACGCGAGCTCAGGAGTTGACCCATTCGTCATCGCTCACATCTAATCTACTGGAGCGTTCACTTGCTTATGTACCTGAAGCAGGGGAGGGCGACCTTGTGCTTTCCTACCACGAGCTGGTGGAGCATTATCCGGAAATGGCGCTTGATGAGGAGCGCCGGGAATTTGCACTCAACCATTTGGAACAGCGTTGCCGGAAGTGGCATGCTCGCGTCGAAAATCTCCAATGGGAAGTTGTGGGACAATGTGTGGCGCTGCTGCCTGCCGGAGATGAGCATCTTGATAAGAACCTGGCTACCCAGATGGCGCTGCTCAGTCGCGAGCTGGAGGGGCGTGGGGTGCCCCTGCTGCCTTCGGTCCGCGAGGAATACGGAACCGCTACGGGAGAGGGACAATGATCAGGCACGTAGGCTCAATGGTGTTTGTGGTGCTGCTTCTGCTGGGAGGTCGCAGCGGTGCAGAGGAATCGTCGCCTAAGATGCGTGCTAAGCAGCTTTTGGCTGCACGCAGTGCGGCAGAGGGACTGATAGAGGGGCGCGATCAGATGGGGGCTGATTCGGGAGGCTCCACGGCCGTCCTGATTGAGAAGAGGCTGCACGATGCAATGCTTGATGACTCCAAGACCCACGCTGATCCAAAAGAGAGCAGGGGCCTATGCCGTGAGCGTACCAATGATGAGGTGTTGCAGGCATTGAATGTGCTGGAGGTGAACGTGCTTGAGTCGGCAGCGCAGCATTCGCCGCTCCCCGTCTCTCGCGAGGTGCTGTTCGACTCTGTAGGGGTATCGCGGGAGTCATTCCGCAAGGCTGCCCTCGAGCATTATGCTGAACGGCATGCTGACAGGCTCTTCACTCAAGCCCGCAAACGCGCTGTCGAGCGGCAACTACGCGAAACGTCACTGCGCGTAGGCTACCCGCCGCAGGACCACCTCAATGTCATGCTTTCCGAGATTGCAGAGAAGAAGCCGGCGAAGCCACTTCGACGTGCGGATATCCTGAGCTGTGAGCAGGCGCTGGAGGAGAATCTTGGGATCGACAAGCTGGTGCTGTTGTCAGAGGTGCGGACGCGGCTTAGTCAGCTTGCTCTGCAAGTCCTAGGTGAGATCGCCGATCAGTATGCGGGACAGGCGGATGCCCTCAAGAAGGCTGCCGATGCATCAGAGACTGCCGCGCTGGTGAGCTCAGAGCGTATTGCAGCTCGGTTGTTGTCGGCCGCCGCGTCGCGTGTTGAACAGGACCGCAGTGAACCCAATCGCGATGCGGCCACGACGCTCTACGACGTGTTTGCCTGTGTGCGCTTGCTTGTGGAGGCACAGTCTCTGGAACTGGAGAAGCGGTTTCTGTCATTGCATGCTGCAGGAACGGACTGCATGTGGCCGACAGATGTCGATATCGACAAGACGATCCGGGCCGACATCAAGGGACACCGCGCATCGGAGGCGAGCAGGACGTTGTTGCGGGACGCCTTTCAAGCTGAGGCCGCCAGACGAATTGTCACTGGCTATGTTGAGGGCGGTGGGATCCCTGACGGCAGCCGTGATGCGCTTGTCCAGAGATTGGTTGCACATGTCACGGATGACGAGGCGTGCCGAAAGGCCTTCGAAGCTTCGATTCAGAAACGTCTGGACGCTGGGGCTACAGCGGTTCGGGAGACGATCTCAGCGATGCAGGCCGAGGATATGCTGGCAGAGCTCGCCAGCGTTGAGCGCTTGGGCGAGCGCACGGTCGACTGGCTTTATGAAACGGAGCGCCTTGGTGTCTTTAAGTCTCTGGAAGCGGCAGAAGAGGTGCTCCGCAGCAAGGAGGGGTTGCGGGTTCGGGCGGTTCTAGAGAGTCCCCGGCTTGAAGAGGCCGATGCTCTGCTATTGGAGCGGCTGAACGCGCTGGTTGTCCCTGCGGAAGTGGCGCATAAGAAGCAACGATCTCTTATCCAGAAACTTGCTCGCGAGTGGCAGAATGCTCTGAAGCAGGATGTGGCCGAAGGCGTATCGCTATCGAGCATCCGGAAGCGCTGGCGTGCCGAGATAGATGCCCGCTACACCAACTGGGTTGCATCCGCTGCTTCGGTCTATGTCACGCTCTTCCCCTCGAGTGTCGCCGAACTTGAGAAGGTTCTGCGCCAGCACTACGTGAGTGTTGTTGAGAGCCAGAGCGTTGAGGTTAAGACCACAGAAAAGGCTATGGACGCGACACAGGAGATCGAGACGGACCAGCGCCCGACTGAGATTGAGGAAAAGAAGCTGAACGTACCTGATGACGAGGAGTCGTCCGCGGCATCGGATTCGGGGGGCAGCGAGGCAGTGACGCCGATGGAAGAGGCCCTTATGTTTGCTCGCCGGGCACCCGTCTCGCTAGTGCTCAGTGACATTGGGCCCGGGAGTTGTGAGCTGCGCGTTTCTTATGGCGAACTTGGTCGGCAGCGTGCGGTGCAGTTTGCCCCCGATGCGGCCGATGCGGCCGTCGACACGATTGTAGGGGGTGTCGATCCAAAAACGCTGCTTGAGGCCTTGAGTTTGCGTCGGCCAAGAAAGGGTTTTCTTGGGATCGGCCGCCGCTCACCCGATCCCGTCGATGTTGTCGTCGTGGTTGAGAGCCGACAAGTCCGGTACCGGACAATGGTCCGCGTCCGGGAACACCTTGGCGCCCTGCTTGAAGAAGTTTCGAAGGCAGAAGGCCTTGATCTTCCTGAGATGGAGTGGACGGCGGCATCCGAGATGCCCTCCGAGTAGGCTTTTCTGGGCGCAGAGCGTCTTCTTCTGCGCTCCATCCTGACATTACTGCACAGTCGCGCATTTTTGCGTGCAGCCCGTATTGACAGCGTGTGAGGCTGTCCGTATTATTCGGGATTCTGCGAATCTAACGGTGGAGCAATTCTCAATGAACGGTGCCTTATTGCTGATGGTGGGAGCGGTCTGCTTCCTAGTTGCCTACATCTTCTATGGACGCTATCTCCAGCGGCTGTTCGGGGTCGATCCTGCTCGCGAGACTCCCGCTCACACCCGGCGGGATGGGGTTGACTACCTGCCAACACGCCTGCCTGTGCTGTTTGGCCACCACTTTGCCTCCATTGCGGGCGCCGGACCCATTGTAGGGCCCGTTCTGGCGGCCTTTCTTGGATGGGGGCCTGTCGTGCTGTGGATTATTTTTGGCTGTATCTTTATTGGCGCGATGCATGATTTCGCATCGCTCTTCCTGTCGGTTCGAAATGGTGGACGCTCGGTGGGGCATGTCATCGAAACACAGTTGGGCTATGGCGGGAGACAGATCTTCCTGCTTTTCTCGTGGGCGGCTCTGGTTCTGGTTGTCGCCATCTTCGCCGTCCTGGTCGCAAGGACCTTTGTGAGCACGCCAGCGGTTGCGACCGCATCGCTGCTCTTCATTGGAATGGCTCCATTGTTCGGCTATCTCGTGAATCGCCGTCGCGTGCAAGTGCTCCCCGCAACGATAATCTTCGTGCCATTGCTCTTCATGTTCATTTGGCTGGGCACACAGATCCCTTTGGATCTCATGCAGTTCGGACTGTCTGAAACGGCCGCCTTCCGAACCTGGTTGGTCATCCTTTTTGCCTACGCAGGTCTCGCCTCTGTTGTCCCTGTCTGGATTCTATTGCAGCCGAGGGACTATCTGAACTCGTTTTTGCTCTACGCGATGATGCTTGGCGGGTTCGTTGGCATTCTAGTCGCAGCGCCCCATTTTCAAATGCCGGCATTCACCGGCTGGTCAGCCATGAACCACAAGGGCGGGGTTGCCTATCTCTTTCCTATTCTTTACGTGACGGTGGCTTGCGGGGCGTGCTCTGGATTCCATGCGCTTGTATCGTCAGGAACGACAGCAAAGCAGCTCGACACTGAGCGGGATATGAAGCCCGTTGGGTATGGCGCGATGCTGGTCGAAGGCGTGTTGGCGCTGATGGCGCTTACGAGCGTAGCCTGTCTCTCACAGGCCGACTACATAGCGGGCTTGAACACCGGTTCGCCTGTTGTTCTTTTTGCACGGGGACTTTCCGGATTCACGGCGAGCATCGGGCTCAATCCAGAGGTCGGCATGACCTTCTTCGCCATGACCATCGCCGCCTTCTTGTTGACGACGCTGGACACGGCAACACGGCTCACACGCTTCGTCTGGCAGGAGCTCTTTCTGCCTAGGTCGGGCGAAACCGCGGCGGCAGGGGGCGTTCGGAAGAGCCTTGGCGGTCCCGCCGTGGCAACAGGGCTGGCGGTAGTCCTTTCCGGTTATCTCGCTTTCAGTGGCAACGCGTGGGATATTTGGCCCATATTCGGTGCCTCCAACCAACTTCTGGCCGCACTGACGCTGCTGATCGTGACGCTCTACCTGGTTCGTAAGAAGGCAAATTTCTGGATTGCACTCGTGCCTATGGTGTTCATGTCCACCATTACGGTCTGGGCATTGGTGCAGTTGTTGACTACAAACTTGAAATCAGGGGGGCGCCTGTCGTTGGTTTTGGCAACGGCGTTCTTGCTGGTGATGGCGATGATATTGGCAATTCAATCGGTTCTGTCGTTACGCGCAGCGCGTTCGACCAAACAGGGAGCTTGAGGTAGATGGCGCGTGAACTTGCATTTGTGATGATCAATCCGCACACCTTGTCGAAGTCGCGAACGGGTGGTGTGATTGCACGCTATCTGGCGCGGACGGACCTGGATCTCGTTGCGGCCCGAATGGTGAATCCTCCTCAGGAACTCGTTGACCGCTATGCGGACCAGCTACGGGCATCCACGGACGGTAGTGTTCGCATAAACAAACTGATTGGGGACTACATTGCCCAGGAGTATTCACCCAATCCTGTGACGGGGAAGGCCCGCCGCGTCATGGTGCTTCTATTTGAAGGCGAGGATGCCGTCGACAAGATCTGGCAGGTCACCGGTGGAGCTACCCTTCGTCAGGATTGTGGGCAGACCGTGCGTGAGACCTATGGGGAGTTCGTCGAGGACGCCGATGGTTCCGTTCGCTACTTCGAGCCCGCCGTTTTGGTGGGGCCCACTGTCGAGCGGGCTAATCGCACGTTACGACTCTGGTCCGAGTATATGGCCGCCCATGGCGGCATTGTGAGCTCCTCTTCACCCTATCCCGAGGGAGACGTGCAGAAGACACTTGTGCTCCTCAAACCGGACAACTTCCGGGGTCCAAGCTTGCGTCCGGGTAGCATTATCGACGTACTCTCCGCGTCCAGCCTGCGTATTGTCGGGGCCAAGAAGTTTCGTATGACGGTAGCGCAGGCCGAACAGTTTTACGGGCCTGTTGTCGAATCTCTGAGCGGCAAGTTCGTGATGATTGGGGCAGAACGAGCTGCCAATGCACTTACGCAGGAGTTTGGCTTTGCGGTGAGTGCTTCAGACACGGAGCCACTATGCGAGATGCTCGGTGCCCGTTTCGCGGCGGAGCAGTTTGAGAGCATTGTCGAATTCATGACGGGGCACCGTCCAGCTTCCGTGATGGAGGCGGACAAGGAAACGGCTGCGCAGGAGGAGTGTCTTGCGCTGGTCTACAAGGGGGTTGATGCCGTTGAGACCATCCGGGATATCCTCGGTTCCACAGACCCAAGCAAGGCCCGTTTCGGCTCTGTTCGCCGCGAGTTTGGCAGCAATATCATGGTGAACTCGGCCCATGCGTCCGACTCTCCCGAGAATGCCATTCGCGAGCTGGGTATTGTCCATGTTGAAGAGGACACGATTTCGCCCTGGATTGATCAGTATTGTCGATAGAATCACGGTTTGAAATGTTAGAATGCTCGCCCGAGTGGCTGGCTAAATAGAATAGGCAGAAGCACATGAACAAGATTATTGAGACCATCCCGCCATCTGTATCTCTATCCATCACCAGCAAGGCCAAGGCGCTTGTGGCCGCAGGTGAGTCGGTTTGCAGTTTTGCTGCGGGTGAACCCGATTTTGATACCCCAGCGGTTATCAAAGCTGCTGCTGCTGAGGCGCTTGAGCGTGGGGAAACAAAGTACACGCCAGCCTCTGGGGCTGTGAAATTGCGCGAAGCGATTGCGGAGAAACTGGAACGCGAGAATGGGCTCGTGTATACCCCCCAGCAGATTATTGTCAGCAACGGTGCGAAGCACTCTCTCTTCAACGTCTTCATGGCCATGCTTAATCCTGGCGATGAGGTCCTGATTCCGGCACCGTACTGGTTGAGCTATCCTGAAATGGTCAAGATCGCCGGGGGCGTTCCCGTGGTCGTGGAGACCGAGGAAGCCCGCGACTTCAAGGTGACTCCGGAGGCTGTTGAGGCCAGCATCACGGATCAAACGGTGGCGATCGTGATCAATACTCCCTCCAATCCTATTGGAATCGTCTACTCGGGCGAGGAGCTGAGCGCGCTAGCGGATGTTGCATTGAAGCACAATCTCTGGATCATCTCGGACGAGATCTATGAGAAGATGGTATACGACAACGTTGAGCATGTCAGTGTTGGCAGTTTCAGTGATGACGTTTTGGCCCGGACGGTTACGGTTAATGGGTTCAGCAAGGCGTACTCCATGACGGGGTGGCGTCTCGGCTACTTCGCTGCTCCGATGCCGCTGGTTAAGGTTGCGGGAACCCTGCAGAGTCACAGTACATCGGGCCCGAATACGTTTGCTCAGTTTGGCGGTGTTGCGGCTTTGACATCGGCTGCTTCAGATGTCGCTGAGATGGTGGCTGCATTCTCGGATCGTCGTGAGTTCATGTACGAACGATTGAGCGCCATTGACGGGGTCACGTGTGTGAATCCGCAGGGCGCATTCTATATGCTGCCAAACATTGCATCCTTCGGAGTCGACTCCGTTACCTTTGCATCACGATTGCTGGAAGAGGCCGGGGTCGCGGTTGTTCCTGGTGCCGCGTTTGGCGCCGATGGGAATGTTCGCATGTCCTACGCCTGCAGCAAAGAGAACATTGAAGAGGGCGTTTCCCGTTTGGCTGCATTCGTCGCGAAGCTGTAGGATGGGACGCGTTCAGACCCGTGGGGCTGCGGCCCCTCTGTGTTTACATCAAAATGCCACAACCGCAAGAGGACCCCATCATGCCAAGAGCAGCAGCACGGCTTAGTCGATGACTGCAATGGTTCCGGGGCAACGATGGGTGAGTGTGACGGAGCCCGACCTTGGGCTCGGACTCGTCGTGCAGGTGGATCGCCACCATGTACAGGTGCTCTTTCCCGGCGGCGGCGAAACGCGTACTTACGCTATTGAGAGCGCCCCTCTGAAGCGTGCCTGCTTTTCTCCCGGTGATTCTGTACGGGGGGGCGAAGGTGAGCCCTTTGTCGTCGCGAACGTGGTTGAAACAGACGGAATTCTCTCCTATGAGGGGGAGGGGGTTGTGCTGTCGGAGTCTGCTCTGGCTGACAGCCTGAGCGTGGAGGACCCAGAGGCTCGGCTGCTTGCCGGGCACGCTGATGCTACTGCGCTCTTCGACCTTCGTCTGGATACGCTGCACCACCGCCACCGCGTTCACCGCTCTGACCTGCGCGGATTTACGGGCGCCCGAATCGAACTCCTGCCGCACCAGCTCTATATTGCCCACGAGGTCAGCCGCCGTCAGATTCCGCGTGTTCTGCTTGCCGACGAGGTCGGGTTGGGAAAGACGATCGAAGCGTGTCTGATTCTGCACCGCCTGGTGGTGTGCGGAAAAGCCGAGCGGGTGTTGATTCTGGTTCCCGAGCCTCTTGTGCATCAGTGGTTCGTGGAGCTGTTGCGTCGTTTCAATCTCTCGTTCCGCGTCTTTGATAAGGCGCGCTGCGATGCGGAGATGCAATCCGGTTCGCAGAACCCATTTCTGGAAGAGCAGTTTGTGCTGTGCAGCCTGGACTTCTTGGTCCGTGGCCCCGCACAGGCGAAGCAGGCCATGGCAGCCAAGTGGGATATCTTGATTGTGGACGAGGCGCATCACTTGCGCTGGTCGGAGAGCGATCCCAGTCGCGAGTATGTATTGGTGGAGCGATTTGCAGTTAATGTGCCCGGGTTGCTACTTCTTACAGCCAGCCCTGAACAGACAGGGATGGAGAGCCATTTTGCCCGGCTGCGCCTTCTGGATCCTCACCGCTATCCAATTCTTGAGCGGTTCGTCGCAGAGCATGAGACCTACAATGCGGTCGCGGAACAAGCTGCGGCTGCCCATGCTGCAGGCCACGAGGAGGAACTTCAGTTGCTGCTCGATCGGCATGGTCCGGGCCGCGTGATGTTTCGCAATTCCCGTTCTGCTATTGCTGGGTTCCGGAAGCGAATACCCCATCTTGTTGCCTTGGAGCCTGCGGAAAGGGGAGCGCCAGATCCGCGTGTAGTCTGGCTCTCAGAGCTGTTGCGGCAACACCCGCGGACGAAGGTGCTCGTCATTTGCGGGACCGCTCGGGATGTGCTCGCGCTGGAGAAGGCCCTTCGCTCTCGTATCGGTATTGATATTGCAGGGTTCCATGAGAATCTCCCGCTGCTTCAATGTGATCGACAGGCTGCCTGGTTCGCAGAACCAGACGGCGCCCGGGTGTTGATCACGTCAGGCGTTGGGGGGGAGGGACGGAACTATCAGTTTGCGAGCCACATGGTTCTGATGGATGTTCCCGAGGATCCCGAGCTGGTTGAGCAACGCATTGGTCGCTTGGACCGCATTGGGCAGGAACACGACATACACATCCATGTGCCCTTCGTCAGGGGGACGCGTGAGGATGGCCGCATTCGGTGGCTACATGAGGGACTCGAGGCGTTCTCTCGACCGCTTGTGGGTGGCTATCCGATGTTTGTGCAGTACAAGGATCGACTCTCTGAGGTGACGGACTCGCTTATTGCGGAAACTCGCAAGGCTCACCGCGCTCTGTGCAAGCGCGTAGAGGCTGGTCGCAACCTGCTGCTGGAGATGAATTCCTGTCGTCCAGAGGTGGCGGAGCCCCTTGTCGAGGCGATTGCTGAGGCAGAATCGGATCCTGCTTTGGAGTCGTACATGCAGGATGTGTTTGAGCAGTTTGGTGTTGAGTGCGAGCCGCTTGGCGAGCACGACTACGTACTGAGGACTGATCTTCTGTTTAGTGACGAGTTTCCGCTTCCCCGGGAAGGGGATGCTATGCGGGTGACCTATGACCGGCGGCATGCGTTGAGTCGGCCTGCAATAACTTTGTTGAGTTGGGATCATCCCATGGTTCAGGGGTCCATGGATCTTATTCTGGGGTCCGACAGGGGTGCCTGCGCCATTGCGTATTCGAGTGCGAACCGCGGCGTGTTGCTACAGGCGGTGTACGTGCTTGAAGCGGTCTCTGCGCAGCGCATTGAGATGGAACGCTACTTGCCGCCAACGCCGATTGTGGTTCAGGTTGATCAGGATGGATCACCGGTTAGGAACGCCTGGATGGTCGATGGCGACGGTGAGTCATGGTGGGTGAGCGACAATGACAAGCTACGCCTTGATGTACTCCCGACGATGATCGCGGCTTCACGAAACACTGCGGAGGCGGCTGTTGATGCCATTCG
>JABGOW010000210.1 GCA_018645275.1 Verrucomicrobiota bacterium | reverse complement strand
CGGCAAGCTCCTGCTTGTAGAACTGGAGGAAGAACCACTGCGTCCAGCGGTAGTAATCCGGATGACTGGTGGCCAGCTCGCGATCCCAGTCGTAGCCCCACCCTGCCCGCTGCATCTGCTCGGTCATCTTGGTGATGTTCTGGTCCGTAAATTCGTGGGGGTGGGTTCCTGTCCGTATAGCAGCGTTCTCGGCCGGTAGTCCGAAGCTGTCCCATCCCATAGGCGTGAGTGGTGTATGGCCCTGGAGCATCTGGTAACGCGTGATCACGTCGCCGAGCGTGTAGTTGATGACGTGCCCCATGTGAAGCACCCCGGAGGGGTAGGGAAACATCGTGAGACAGTAGAACTTGCTGTCTAGTTTATCGGAGTCTGCAACGAAGCACTTTTCGTTGCTCCAGCGGTCTTGCCATTTGGGTTCAATCGTATGAAACGGGTATTTTTCGCGCATGGTTGGTCAGGGGGTTATGAGGTTCAACATTCGCAGTTTGGGGTCAGGTCCCGAGAAACGCATTGGCATCCCAGCGACCTTCGAGAACCGTGCCGTCCTGCTTTGTGTATTTTCCAAAGCCCCACATGCGGTCCTCACGCCACTCTCCTTCGTAGGCATCGCCATTTTCCAGGGCGAAGGTGCCATAGCCTTTAAACAGAGAGCCCTCGCTCCAAATCCCTGAAATTCTCGATCCATCTACCATGGTATAGGTGCCTTCACCATGCATCTTGCCGCGCTTCCACGACCCCTCATACTTCTCACCATCGGGAAAAAGCTGCGATCCGATGCCTTGGCGCACACCATGCGCCCATTCGCCCTTGTATACTTCCCCGTCGGAATGGGTCAACGTTCCCTGGCCGTGCATTTTGTCTTTCTTCCAGCTTCCATTGTAGATGGCACCGCACGGCAGGGTTGCAGAACGGACCGCTGGCTTCCGGAACTTCTTGCCAACTTTGGCAACGGTAGGAATGGGCCTGGGCTTTTCAGGCTTTTTGGCTTTCGCGGGCTTTGCGGGGGGCTGCTCAACAACCGCTACGCTTGGAGCGGGGCGCTCCGGGGGGGGATTCTCGCGACGCTTGGCGATCAAAGCCTCGAACTGTTTTCTCCCTTCCTGACTCTGAATCCAGTAGAAGGGGGTGGCGCCATTGCCGGCCTTCGCAAAGATATCGGCACCTGCCATGATCAACAGAGACATGACGTCGTATGACTCCTCACGAACGGCCCAATGTAGCGGAGTCGATCCGTCTACCGCCCGAGCGTCGATCTTTGCCAAGCCTTTCAGTAACAGCTCGGTGACTTTGACACTGTTTCCAATGGCTGCATAGTGAAGGGGCGTGTATCCCTTTTCGCTCGTGGCTTCAACGTCCGCTCCGGCTTCAATCAACATCAACGCAATCTGTTCCATGTCGCGGCGCGCAGCCCAATGCAGCGGGGTCAGACCGTGGGTTGCGCGACTGTCTACAACGGCCTTGTTCTCCAGCAACGCTTTGGCAACGTCTGGCAGACCGTAGAGAGCAGCCCAGTGCAGCGGAGTCGAGTCGCCCTGGGCACGCGATTCCACATGCAAAGCGGGATCCTTGATCAGCAGCAGCAGTGCTGTCTCTGAATCACGTGCCCTTATGGCATCGTGAATCTCTCCTGCTTCGACCGAAATCGTGCAGAGAAAGGCAACCACAATACCGCGAATTGCCCTTGTGATAGCTGTATTCTTCATACGGAAATTCCTGTTATTCGTGCAGTTACGACACAAAGAGGGCAGAATACTATGAGTTTGACGGTGGCAATGCAACCCTGACTTCACGCCCGCCCGCGTCACCCCCGAAACCGCAGAACGATTCAGAGAGGTGAAGAACCTGCGGGGGATTCCGGATTCGTTCCTTGCACAGAGCGGTTTACGAGCCCCATATCTGGATTTGGTCGCGGCCCGCACGCTTGGCTGCATACAGGGCCTCATCCGCTCGGCGTATCAGATCCTCGCCACTCTCGGCAGGATGCTCTGGGGAGGAGGTTGCGACGCCAATCGTCGTGCTGGCCGAGAGCTTCAGCGACTCCTCGCAGAACGTATGGGAGCGCACCGCCTTCAGGATGCGTTCGGCAAGGGCCGGGGCCCCGCTGCTCCCCAAATGGGGCAAAATGATAACGAACTCATCGCCCCCGTATCGGGCAACGGTATCCGATGCCCGAGCCGCATCGGCAATGATATCCGCAAACTCACAGAGCACATCATCTCCTGCCGCGTGTCCATAGGTATCGTTGATCGTCTTCAGGTGGTCCAGATCCATCAGAAGAACGCCCATAGCGTGCCCATGGCGCACGCTTAGCCCCCAGGCGTGCGCGAGCTCCTCGTTCATACGAAGTCGGTTGTAGAGACCCGTGAGGGCGTCGTGCGCCGCCAAAGCGTGAATTTCCTGTAGAGTCATGAAAAGCGATGAGACATGGTTGGCTGCATGATAGAGCAGCGAGATGTCTTCGGGGCTATAGGGGGCGGCATCGCTTGCTGCTAGCGTAACAAGTCCGCTGATATCGTCACCCATGATAATGGGCACGGAGGTGATCTTGCCGGGGAGTGATGGAGAACTCGATCCCGCGAAGAGCTGGCGGTGCTCGAGGTGAACGTCCTCGCGTATAATGGACTGGCCGGAAAGGACATTGAAGCGGGTGAGCATTTCCTCGATCACACGCTCCGAGAAGTCGATGCCCGATGCAGATTGGTCTGTCAGAAGCAGGGTGTGTTTGTCGTCTCGATAGATGAGGATTCCGGAGACCTCGGACGAGAGAATTTCTGAGAGCATGCAGCCAAACTGCGAGAGTTCCTCCACAAGCACTTCTGTCTCGGCGTGATTCTGCGTCAACCGCGTCATCATACGCATGTGCGCCCGCATCAGCCGGAGGGCGTTGTCTTCAACGGCAGATCCAACAACCTCAAGCCGTTCGCTGGCTGCTTCAAAGACACTGTCGAGAAGCACATCCATCTTCTCGCTTTTCTTGAGGACGCGGGTGATCCCAAGCTGGGCAGCCTTTTGGGTGACTTCTGGCGTGATGAAGCCTGAGCTGATCACGACGGCTAACCAAGGCCATATGCTCAGGGCTTCCTGTAGGAACACAAGCCCGTCCATGTGCTCCATGCGCAGATCCACGATGAGAACATCAAAGGTTTGCTTCATGAGAATAAGAAGCGCTTCGCGGCCATCCGTCGCAATCTCGCAAGAGCAGTTGCGTCTCCTTAAATAGGTCCGGTAGAGCTCTTGGATTGCGCGGTCGTCATCAACGACAAGAACGCGAAGCTCAGGGCGTTTGGTAGGGTTATCTCCCGTCATATCATCCTTCCCGTCACCTCCAGTCGCACACTGCTGTGACTATAGAACCTGCAGAGACTCAATAAAAGGGAAAAAAGGGGGCTCTTCACGGAAGTGTGTAGCTCGATAGGTGTTCTGCTGGCGATCACACATCGGCTGCGATGAGGATTCGGACGAAGCCGTTCGGTTAAGGGTATCCGAGTAAGAGTGTCGGTTAAGGTCGCGACGAAGAGTGCGTTTAAGTGTTTGCTTCGCTCTTCCCTACACTTTTTCGTACACTTGCTCGCATTCTTAAGCGCCACCCTTACTCGGATACCCTTAACCGACCTGCTTAATCGGTCTCTGTATAGAAGATAACAGGCCCTCAACTACACACTTCCGTGAGGAGCCAAAAAAGGGGGGGATCATGTCAGCCTGGGCGCAAATAGTACTTAAGCGTTCTTCAGCCAGACTGAGCTTTGTCGCGAGCTTTGTTCTGAGCTTTGTCGAATCTTATCGTTGACAAGGACTTATGACCGACAAGGCTCGCGACAAAGTAGGGCAAGAGTTGCTTAGGTAAGTGCCATTCCAGCCTGACCCCGTTGTTCTACACATCTTCTGGATGAAGATGATTTCATCCCGGAGGGATATCGGCTATTAGCCGGTGGTTGAGCGTAGCGACACCACCGGTTACGATGCGAACCACACGTTGCATCCCAGAGGGATGCCAGCATCGGGTGGTGACGCAATACTCCGGGGACCGCACCGCATATAGAGTTGCATCGCAGAGGGGGGCTTGATAGCGTTTTTGCTCGGTTTTGATTACTTCGGAGAGTGTGGCATGATTATCAGACAGAAGTCCTATCCGCGCGCAGGCCTGGTCGGCAATCCATCCGACGGCTATTTCGGGAAGACAATTGCCTTCGCGTTCACCAACTTCTGCGCAGAGGTCGTACTCTACGAAACCCCAGAGCTCGAGATCCTGCCAAATACACGGGACCATTCCCGCTTCTCAAGCCTTACCGCTCTTGTGGAGGATGTTCAGCTCTTTGGCTACTATGGGGGCATTCGTCTGTTGAAAGCCGCCGTGAAGCGTTTCCACGACTACTGTTGCCAAGAGGGCATTGACCTGCATGAGCGAAACTTCACACTCCGCTACGATTCCAATATCCCGCATCTCGTGGGGCTCGCCGGCTCGAGTGCCATTATCACGGCCTGTATACGTGCCATGATGGCATTCTACGGGATCACGATTCCAAAGCCGCATCTGGCAAACCTGGCGTTGTCGGTCGAGACTGATGAGTTGCAGATTTCGGCTGGCCTTCAGGACCGCGTCGCTCAGGCCTACCAAGGACTGGTCTACATGGATTTCAATGAGACCACCATGGCGAAACAAGGCTATGGAGACTACGTTGAGCTTGACCCGAAGCTGTTGCCCCCTCTTTACATCGCCTATCGTACAGAACTGGCCGAGGTCTCTGGCGTCTTCCACAGTGGTTTGCGGCATCGCTATCTTGACAAGGACCCGGACGTGCTGGCGGCGATCGAGGCCTGGGGCAACATGACCGATTCGGTACGCAGTGCTCTGACCGCGGGTGATGGTAAGCAAGTGGGCGAGTATCTAGACCGGAACTTCGACACGCGGGTTGCACTTGGGGGCGTCAATGACGGGAACCGGGAGTTGGTCCGCATTGCGCGTTCCGTGGGAGCCTCCGCAAAACTGACGGGGTCCGGGGGGGCCATTATTGGGACTGTTTCTGACGAAGCCATGTTCACGAGACTCCGGGAAGCGTGCGAACCCCATAACATTGATGTCATCGAACCTGCATTTGCATCTGCAATTGGAGACCCCGGCATATGATACGCAAAGCAGTCATTCCTGCCGCTGGTTTCGGAACGCGCTTTCTGCCCGCAACGAAGTCGTCCCCCAAGGAAATGCTCCCCATCGTCGACACGCCAGTCATCCAATATGTGGTAGAGGAAGCTGTTGCATCCGGGATCACAAATATCGTGATGGTCATCGGTCGTGGAAAACGAGCGGTTGAAGAGCATTTCGACCGAAATTTCGAGTTAGAGGGCGAACTGGAACGCAAGGGGCGTTCGGAGGAGCTCGAAGCCATGCGGGCAATCTCCTCAATGGCAGATATCCATTTTGTCTGGCAGAAAGAGATGAACGGACTCGGAGATGCGGTGTATTGCGCCCGGCACCATATTGGGGACGAACCCTTTGCGGTCCTACTGGGCGATACCATTCTGGATTCGGATACGCCGGTCACCGGCCAGCTCATGAAGGTCTATGACCGCTATCAGGACTCTGTGGTTGCGCTTGAGGAAGTCAGTTGGGACCGGGTGAGCCGCTACGGTGTCATGGATGGTCATGCGCTCGAAGACGGCGTCATGCAGGTCGAAGACTTCGTGGAAAAACCAGACACCAAAGATGCCCCTTCGAATCTGGTGATTGCCAGTCGCTACGTCTTCCGCCCAGAGATCTTCGATTGTCTTTCCCGAACGAAGCGCGGCAAGAACAACGAAATTCAGCTTACGGATGCCATGCACATGTTGCTCGCAACTCGCGCTATGTATGGGCTTCAATTTGAGGGCCAGCGCTTCGATGCCGGCAATAAACTCGACTATCTCAAAACGAACATCGCATTCGCCCTGAGACACGCAGACTTGCGTGGTGATGTCATATCCCATATCAAAGAACTTGCTGCGGAGCTGTGATGAAGAAGTCGTCCCTTAAATATAGATCCGTTATCCCAGAGGCCCGTCGGGTGGTCATCAAGATAGGCAGCCGCGTTCTCGTTCAGAAAACGGGCCGTCCCGACAAACGTCGCATGCGCAGTCTTGTCCGCGAAATTGCGGCCATTCAGGCACTGGGACATGAAGTGGTGGTGGTCTCATCCGGGGCCGTAGGCGCAGGAATGGCAGCACTCGGGATGAAACAACGCCCCGAGTCCTTGCCAGAACTCCAGATGGCGGCAGCCGTCGGACAGACGCGACTGATGTCGCACTACGATACGCTGTTTGGCGAGCGCGGGTGCAAAGTGGGGCAGGTTCTGCTGACCCATTCGGATTTCCACCACAAAATACGGCTCACGAACGCGCGGCGCACCATGGAGTCACTGATTCGCCACAGCGTTATCCCGATCATCAATGAAAATGATGTGGTCGCCGACGAAGAAATCCGAGCCGATCTCGCTCTCGGAGACAACGACTACCTTGCCTCTCTGGTGGTGAAGCTCATTCGCGCAGATCTCATGATCCTGCTAACCACCGTGGATGGCTTGCGCGAGCCTGGAAAGCAAGGGCGAACACGTCGTGTTCGCTATCTTGAGTCGATCACGCGCAAGACTTACGGCTTGGTGAATGCCCATGACTCGCACCTTTCCAAGGGCGGTATGGCAACGAAATTGAAGGCGGCGGCCTCTGCAGCGAAAGCGGGGAGCTGCGCCGTTATCGCAAATGGACGCGAAACCGGTATACTCACGCGAATCTTGGCCGGCGAAGATGTCGGAACTCTCATCCTTGCGTCTGCCGTCTAACGACTGCCGCACGCATCCATTCAGGAGCAACAGTATCATGAGTTTACATGAAGAGATGATCCAGATCGGAACCCAGGCCTTAGACGCATCACGCGAATTGGTCCTGAGCAACTCTCGCAAGAAGAACGCGATTCTGCTGGCCATGGCAGACGAGCTCGAAGCGCGACAGGACGACATTGCGGCGGCCAATGCAAAAGATATCGCGGCGGGACAGGAGGCGGGCTTGAATCCGGCCATGCTGGACCGACTCCTCCTTAGCCCTGCTCGTATGGACAGCATGATCTCAAGCCTGCGCGAGGTCGCCGCTCTGAAAGACCCTGTTGGAGACAAGATTAGCCGATGGTTACGGCCCAACGGTTTGGAAATCGTGAAACAGCGCGTTCCAATCGGCGTCATTGGCATTATCTATGAGTCCCGCCCAAATGTCACAGCCGACACGGCAGGTCTCTGTATCAAGACCTCCAATGCCGTGATTCTGAGAGGCGGGAAAGAGGCCGTGCACTCCAACGCCGCCATTGCCGATGCGCTGACCGCAGGCGGAGCGAAGAAGGGGCTTCCCGAGCACGCCATTCAACTCATCCGTACCACGGATCGCGACGCTGTTCGTGAACTGGTTCAACTCGATGGCTATGTCGACCTGGTGATTCCGCGCGGAGGCGAAGCGCTTATCCGAGCCGTAACCGAACAGGCTCACGTTCCGGTGATCAAGCACTACAAGGGCGTCTGCCACACCTATGTGGATGAATCGGCCGACCTCGAAATGGCGCTTTCAATTGCAATCAATGCCAAGTGTCAGCGACCCGGAGTCTGCAATGCAATGGAAACATTGCTGGTGCACGAAGCGGTTGCGGAGCCTTTTCTATCTGCACTCGCAGAGGCGGCGGCGGATAGGGAGTTGGAGCTGCGTGGAGATGCAGCGGCGCGTCAGATTGTTTCTACGATGGGAGAGGCTACCGAAGACGACTGGTATGAGGAATACCTCAACCTCACCCTGGCCGTAAGAGTCGTCGACTCCGTCCGAAAGGCCGTTGACCACATCAATGCCTACGGATCTCGCCATTCGGATGCCATCGTGGCCGAAGCTGAGAGTGCACAGAGAGCCTTTACCCAGGAAGTTGACTCGTCAACGGTATACGTCAACGCTTCCACACGCTTCACAGACGGTGCCGAATTCGGGATGGGGGCGGAGATCGGGATCAGCACAGACAAACTCCATGCGCGCGGCCCAATGGGGCTGGAGGAGCTCACCACCTATAAGTACGTGGTCCACGGCAAAGGCCAGATCCGGGAATAACAACCCCGGTTACTTGTCTTCGGCGGACTCGATCACCCGATCCACGGTATCCAAAGCGGACTCAATGGCACCGTCTTCGGCTTCCATGGTCTGGACGCTGGGCTGCGAGCCCTTCTCATCAACCACCACTGCCGGTGCTGCTTCGACCGCTTCAGGAACGACCTCAACCGCTTCCACTTCTGGGGCGGCAATTTCAGCGGCCTGAACAGGCGCGGGCTCAACGTCATCCCTGTTCTCTGTTTCAGGACGCAGATCAAGAGTCGCCTCTTCGGCCGTAGCAGCACGAATGTTGGCTTCTACCAGGGCCTCCGGATCCAAGACCTCAACCTCCGATGTCTGCTGAACTTCCGCACGCTCCCCATCCCGAGGGCCATAGCGGCCCCAACGGCGGCGCTCCTCGTTCAGATCTTTGATCTGAAGAGCGTGGCGCCTGGCGAGCACCTTCCACTCGCCTTTACTGAACTTCATGCTCTTGTCCAGCGTGTTCACCACGTCAGCCAGGAACAGGGTATCAATTCGTGTAACCTTCTCGGCTTGGCTGGCGCCACCAATAAGAGCAGCAGGTAAATCTTCACTTGTGCCGACCAGGATCATTTCGTTCACGGATCCATCGCAGAACGTACCCACATTGTACTCGCCAATGCTGATCTGCCGCCATGCATGAGCACTTGCGTTCCACGTGTGCAGCAGTGGCACATCTGAGTCCTCGACGTGATCATAGGCAACGAGGGCGACATCCCGGAGCGCGGCGATATCAAAGCCAAGTTGGATGATGGTGTGCCGAGCAGGTACGACCAGGGCATCGCACGTTGCGATTCCCGGAACCGCCTGACACACAGCGGTTCCCAAGACTGCCGCCAGTACTACGAGTGAAAATCCGATTCCCGTTATGCGCTTTCCGAGCATGTGTCATCCTCCCTTGTCGTTGAGCCGTACGTTACGCTCCTAGAATCTTGCTAAACTCGCGCGTGAGCAGAGGCAGAATCTCCAATGCATCCCCAACGATACCATAAGTCGCCACATCAAAGATAGGGGCATCGGGATCCTTGTTGATGGCCACGATCGTTTCTGCGGAAGACATACCTGCCAGATGCTGGATCTGACCACTGATGCCACAGGCAAAGTAGAGCTTCGGGCAGACGGTCTTGCCAGTCTGTCCAACTTGGTGCGAATAGGGGATCCAGTCGGCATCTACAGCGGCCCGGGAGGCCCCAATGCCGGCGCCCAGAACCTTTGCGAATTCGCGGACGACCTCGAAGTTCTCCGGTGCCTGAAGCCCACGACCACCGGAGACCAAAATATTGGCTTCGGCAATGTTCACCGTGGACTCTTGCTCTTCAACATAGTCGACGCGCTTCGTCCTGGATTTCAGGATCGCCTCGGCAATTTCCTGAATGATCACTTCACCCGTGCGAGATGCTTCTTCGACAGCTTCCTGCATCACCTTGTGTCGAACCGTCGCCATCTGGGGACGATGGTGAGGCGTTTCGATGGTCGCCATGATGTTGCCACCGAAGGCGGGGCGCGTCTGGAGTAGATTCTTTGTTTCTGGATCAATGGCCAACGCCGTGCAGTCAGCGGTCAGTCCCGCATGAACCGAAACGGCCACACGCGAAACGAGGCTGCGGCCAACGGTTGTGGCCCCACACAACACCACGGAGGGCTTGTGCTCATTGATCAGCTCAATCATGACATTGGCATAGGGCTCGTCCGAGAAGTAGGCGAGCTCCGGACGGTCGACCAAATAGACTTTATCTGCCCCGCGGGCAATCAGCGCTTGAGCCTTGGATTCAATATCCGATCCCAGCAGGACGGCGCACAGCTCCATCCCCAGATCGTCCGCAAGTTTGCGGCCCTCACCAAGCAATTCATACGTAACCGACTCGATGTGGCCATCAAACTGCTCGGTCATGACCCAGACATTCTTGAACTGCTCAAGATCGTGCTGCGAGGCGACCTCACGCTCGCGGATCTCGATAGCCTCAAACTTGCAGGCTTCCACACAGGCACCACAGACCGTGCACTTCGTTAGATCAATCTTCGCCAGGCGTTCGTCCATTGCAATGGCATCAAACGGGCAGACTTTGGTGCAGAGGGTACACCCCACACACTTCTCATCAATAACGCGAATCGGGTCAACAGACATGATAAAATTCCTTATGATGCAGCTTCAATGATGATGTCTTTGAGCTTCTCGGCAAGCTGGGTTGCGATTTCGCCCGGTTCGCCTTCCAGCATTTCGCCACCCTCACGCGCAGGAGGGGTGAAAACCTTTACCACTTTGGTCGGTGAACCATCCAGTCCAAGCTTGTCAGCTTCCGCTTCGATATCCGCAGCGCCCCAGGTCACAATCTCTGCTTTGCGGGCTGCCATCTTTCCTTTCAACGAAGGAAGGCGAGGCTCGTTGATCTCTTTGACAACCGTCATAACGCAGGGCAATGGAGACTCAATGGCCTCGTAACCCGTTTCCAGCAGCCGTTCGGCAACGATCCGGTTCTCGTCGATTTCCTCGACTTTGCGAACGTACGTAATCTGGGGAAGGTCAAGGTGGGTGGCAACGCCAGGGCCGACCTGAGCGGTATCACCATCGGATGCCTGCTTGCCAAAGATAATGACGGTGTAGTCGCCGATCTTCTCGAGTGCTTTCGACAGTGTGTAGCTCGTGGCCCACGTATCGCTGCCGGCAAAGGCTCGGTCCGAGACCAGAATACCTGTGTTGACGCCCATCGAAATGGCTTCACGCAGGGCGGCCTCAGCCTGGGGGGGGCCCATCGTCACGGCGGTCACGGTCCCGCCCATGCGGTCCCGAAGACGCAGGGCCTCTTCGATCGCGTACATATCAAACGGGTTGATGATTGCCTCAACCCCTTCCCGCATCAGGGTGTTCGTTTCCGGATTGATCTTGACGTCATGCGTATCCGGAACCTGCTTAATACAAACCACAAAATTCATAAACCCATCCTCTATAGGTACATATAAGGGAATTCCACAATTGAGGCACACTATACCCCTCATAGACGCTTTTGCAAGCCTTAGCGATTCGCGTTTTGCAACCCGTTAAGCCAGGCGCTTCGCCCCCATTCCCCTCGCTCCGCGCGCTCCAAAGCGGCGATTTTGTCGCCACGAGCTGCTGAGCGGCCCGAGGGCGGGCCGCCTCCATTTCTGAAGTCAAACCTCAGCCTCAACAATGGAGC
>JABGOW010000492.1 GCA_018645275.1 Verrucomicrobiota bacterium | reverse complement strand
GCACACGCGACACGGGGCACACTCGTATACCGCTGTCAGGCCGTCCTGCTCCCCACGGCATGGTGACCGTCGGGAGGGGCGGCACCACCCACCAGTTCATTACAGAGAGAGGCACCAATACGTGCCCGAAGGGCATCACGGAGAAGAACCAAGATTGCCACCCAAGGAGTACGAGCGACACCACTCCAGCTCACGGAGTTGCGGGTCATCGTATCGACACACAGCGGCAAGGCCGCCCCACCCCGCGCACCCCTACGCCATACACAGAGCCCTCATGGAGCTGCTGCGGCGACACGCAACGTGCGAAAGCAGAACCAGACCTCGACACTGAAGCACCAGACGGAAAACACATAGAGGATTAGCGGCCAGCCAAAACCGCGGCCGCAATCGCATCGCCCATTTCGGCGGTGCCGATTGCGGTGCTGCGATCAGAGGCAATATCTCCCGTGCGAAGCCCGGCATTCAGAACGGATTCCACGGCGGCCTCAATAGCGGCGGCCACGTCCTCATGGCCGAGGCTATAGCGGAACATCATGGCTGCCGACAGAATCTGCGCGACCGGATTGGCAATCCCCTTGCCAGCGATATCGGGAGCAGAGCCGCCTGCAGGCTCGTAGAGACCAAAGTGATCCTCGCCGATGCTGGCCGAGGGAAGCATCCCAAGGGAGCCGGTCAACATAGCGCATTCGTCAGAGATGATGTCCCCAAAGAGGTTGCCACACAGCAGAATGTCGAACTGCGTCGGTTCGCGGAGCAATTCCATGGCCACGCGATCAACGTACATATGCGTCAACTCTACCTCGGGGTACTCCGCCGCTACCTCCATAACCACTTCGCGCCAGAGCACCATCGACGTCAGCACGTTAGCCTTGTCCACAGACGTAACCCGTAGCCCTCGCTCACGGGCAATCTCGAAGGCGGTTCGGGCAATGCGGGCAATCTCGTGCCGCGTGTAAATCATAGTATCGAAAGCGCGCTCGTCAGCCCCCGCACCATCGCGGCCTTTTGGCTGACCAAAATAGACATCGCCGGTGAGCTCTCGGATACAGAGGATGTAGAAACCACCTTCTACCAGGCTATTGCGCAGCGGGCTCATATCCGCGAATGCGCTGTAGAGCCGAGCGGGGCGCAAATTGCAGAACAGCTTGAAATGCTCACGCATGGGCAGCAATGATGCGCGTTCAGGTTGCTCCGCGGGCGGGAGCGACTCCCACTTGGGTCCCCCAACCGAGCCCAGGAGAATCGCATCGCTCTGCTCGCACAGCGCAACCGTCCCCGCCGGCAATGCGCAGCCATGACGATCAATGGCGCAGCCGCCCACATCCCCAAACGTACAGTCCAGCTCGAGAGAGAATCGAGTCTTAACCGCATCGAGGACTTTGATTGCCTCCTGCATCACTTCCGGACCAATCCCATCACCGGGAAGAATCGCTATTTTCTTGGCTGCCAGTTCACTCATAGTGTTTTCCGTATTCATTGCCTGCTTGCGAAAGGCGGGGACCATATCCTACTCCCCGCAGCTTCTTCAATGCTTTATCCGGTATTGAACCCTCTGCGTGAGCAGGGGGACGGGACTGGGATTACAATGACGACCAAGTTTAAGCTGTCCTAATCGTAATCCTAATCGTAATCGCAATCCTAATCTTGCCATAGCAACGCCTTGTTCGGTACATTGCGAAGGCAGGCGATCGCCCCAAGAAACCGATTAGGATTGCGAGCACGATTACGATTAAGAGGCATCCCCGCAGCAAAGGACCCTATCATCGTGAAATACACACTTACGCTTATTGCCCTGATTCTTGCAACCGCACTCGTGGGAGGTGGCTGTCGGCCAGGTGACCATGAAGAGGACCCCCTTGCCAACGGAATAGCCCTCATGCAGACGGGGGCAAATGAAGCCGCTCGCGATGCGCTAATCGCGGCTGCAGCACTCTATACAAACAGCGTGACGGCCCACTGCAACCTGGGACTGGTCTATTGGAAGCTGGGGGACCATACGGCAGCTATTGCCTCGCTTACACGAGCTTCTGACCTCTCAGACACCGATGTCAGACCGCTGGAGTTACTCGCACACGTTCTGATTGAGGCGGGCAACGAACAGGGAGCCCACAAGGTGCTCGCCAATGTGGAGGAACCCACGGCAACAACACTTGCGCTCATGGCACTGGCAGCCCAGAGGGCCGGGAGTAGTGACCTGGCTCGATCCTATCTGGGACGTGCCCTTCAATTGAACGAAGCCTATGCCCCCGCAATCTACAATCTCGCGCTCCTTTGCCGCGACACCTATGCCGCACCGCGCGAGGCGCTCTCCTACTACAAGCGCTTTCAGGCTCTGGCTCCCAACAACTGGCGAGCGGCAGAATCGCCTCAGGCTTTCATCAACGTAGGCAACGCAGAGGCTGCGGATGCGACAGAGCCCCGGAAAGCCGAAACGGTAGAACCGGTAGCCCCGCCGCCGGCCGAACCTGAACCCGGCGAAGCTCCGCCCGTCGAAACGCCGGCTTCGAACCCCGCCACAGATGAACCGGCCGTGGAGGCTCTTCTCTCCTCCGCAAGTGCGGAACTCGCCGACGGCAATGTCGATGTCGCTCTCCTCACGCTCAAGCAGGCCGTTGAGGACCACCCCGGAAACGCAGACGCCATATGGGCGTTGATCCAGCTTTATGACACACACCTTGGCAACCAGGAGCGGGCCACCGAGATGCACAAGCGATTCTCGGCAATATTCCCGAATGATTCTCGCGCACTAGAACCAGAGCCCACACCCGCTCCTCCCCCGGCAGAAGCGC
This sequence comes from Verrucomicrobiota bacterium, assembly GCA_018645275.1. Classification (GTDB taxonomy): domain Bacteria; phylum Verrucomicrobiota; class Kiritimatiellia; order UBA8416; family UBA8416; genus JABGOW01. Next base: position 8,511 of record JABGOW010000492.1, on the reverse strand, counting down.
TGGGCGACACCCTCTTCCGGAAGGGCCTTGAACACTACGCGAAGGAAGCGTGGGGCGAGGCGATCGCATCCTATCAGGCAGCCCTCGAGGCGGACCCCACCTCATCCCGCGCCGCATACAACCTGGGGCTTGCCTTCAAAGCAAACGGCGATCTTGACCGCGCCGCCAAAGCATTCGTCGTGGCGCTCGAGCTCCAGAAGGATATGCCCAAGGCACTCTATATGCTCGGCTTGACCGAAATCCAGCGAGGACGTAACCCAAGCGCCCTCGCCCATCTCAACCGATTGATCCGCGTTCAGCCTGATTTCGACAAAGCCCACTACCTTCTCGGTCGCATCTGGCGTGAAGAGGGGCGTCCCGATATGGTGCGCATCCACTTCGAACGTTTTCTTCACCTGACTCCGACGGGGAGCTCTGCAGACAGCGTCCGCCGGTGGCTTGAACAGAATCAAGGTGGCGCGCAGGAATGATTGCGATTCCAGAGCTGAATCTGGTGGACATCGGCGCACTGATTCTCATCGCCATAGGCGCCCTTCAGGGGTTTTTCAGGGGCCTGTCCGGGGAGCTCGCCCGCCTGATCGGAACACTCCTGGCTTTTGTCGCCGGTGTGGCTCTTCACGACTCGGTCGCAGCCTGGATTCTTGAAAACACCCGTCTTGAAGACCAGCCCGCCCACGCCGTGGCGTTCATTGCCACCGTACTGATCGCTATCCTGATTATGCTGCTTCTGAGGTTGGTCGTGAAGCGCCTCATCAAAGTGGTCTTTGCCGCAGGATTCGACAAAGGCATGGGCGTTCTCGCCGGATCACTCAGAATGGGTACCGTGGTCTGCATCATCTTTCTCATCATGAATCTGGTTCCACACGACTACCTTAACCGGCATTTTGGCGAGGAATCTGCGATCGGCAGCGTCGTCATTCGCTACGTCCCCAGAGTTCGCCAGACGCTGGAACGTGCAAAGCTTGCAGCCTCACAACCGACAGAAGAAGCGCCCGCTTCAGATAGAGAAGACCCATGATTCCACCCGAAGCCCCCATGATGCCCGACCTGCAGTCCAGCCTGCTCTGCGACGATGTCCGCCAGGAGCGCAATGGCAAGTTCATGCTGATCGGCCTTTTCGACGCCATCGGCGTACCCAAGTATCCCGCTGTGTTTCAGCGCCTCTGCATGGTCAACCGCTGGTGCTGTGGATTCGGCCAATTCACGCAGCAGAGCCGTATTCTGAAACCCGATGGCATGACGGTTCTGGTTGAGGGCAAGCCCGTCCCCGTTAAACTCCCCGACAGCGAAGCCAACGCAACCTGTGTGGAGATGTTCCTCAACGTCAAACTCGAGGAACCCGGCACCTACTGGGTCGAAGTCCTACTCGATGGACAGCTCAGACTCCGCTACCCCCTCAAAGCCGCGCAAATCAAGCCACCACAGAAACAGAGCTGATACAGCGGCTACGGACACAATGGAGCCGGGGCGCCCTCGCCCCGGAAGAGCGGCCCGGGGGCGGGCCACCTCCATCTCTGCAGTCAGACCTTACTCTGCAACAATGGAGCCGGGGCGCCCCCGCCCCGGAAGATCAACTAAACCGCCATTCCGCCTCACCCCTCCAGCGTGGCACGCTCGATCGCAATCACTTCGCGGCCGGTTCGCCACTGACGCAGTGACTTGAGATCGTAGGTGATCTGTGTGCGGCGCTCGGCATCCTCCGGGGAGCGCTCGGAGCCTTTCGCGAGAATGGCTTTGCGCTCACGATTGAGCCGGTTTCGCCAAAAACCCAGAATCAGATCCTGAACCGCTTCTTTGGGTGAGTATTCGCGGCCGCTCACCTTCACCGGTGCACTCAACAGGGCTTCGGCATATTCCAGAACGTGTGCGGAGGACTCTCCTTCGGCCAGCAACTCCTCCAGTAGATCGCTGTTGTGTGATGCGGCATCCAGCGCACAGGTAATGAGCTGGCGGCACTTCAGGTTGCTCACCATCTCCAACGGGAGGTACTCCGCAATGACTGCGGCAAGCTCGGGGTAGTCGGCAACATGGATGATGAGTTCACAAAGCGACTGCTCTTCAGGTGGGATTCGGTCTGCACGCGCGGCAGGAGCAGCACCACCTGGCTCCCCCTCCACCATAAACGGGGATGCCGCCAGCACATCTGGCGGAATCTCGCCGCCCTCATCTTCATAGAACGGCACCTCGGCTTCAACGGGACTGGCGGGCACGGCCGCTTTCGCTGCCGCCTTTCGAGGTCGCTTTGCCTGGCGCTCAGCGGCGCGCTTCTGCGTCTCGATGACTTTGGCGAGTTCGGATTCCAGCGCGCTGATCGGAAGATTGAGTAGGGTGGCCGTTTCCTGTAACAGGCGTGCCGTCTGCACCGCATTCTCACTGTGCGAGATGGTCTCAAGCACCGCTTTGGATATCCGGCTGGTGGCGGCAACCCCCTTGGCATCCTTCTCACCCCCACTCAGAGACTTGATTTGAAAGGCTACGGCTGACTGCGCGGCCGCAAGCAGATCCCGAAACGCTTTGCCACCATTGGCCTGCACAAAGGAATCCGGATCCTCCCCTTCGGGAAGCTCGGCAATCCGCACCACGATCCCCGCATCCATGAACACCACGGCGGTCTTCACGGAAGCGGCTTTTCCGGCACTGTCGGAATCAAATGCCAGCACCACGCTATCAGCGTAGTTCTGCAGCGCGCGAACATGTTCCTCGGTGAATGCCGTGCCCTGCGCCGCGACCGCAGTCTCGATTCCCGCTTGATGACAGCGGACCACATCAATCTGACCTTCGCAGATCACGGCCTCCCGGTTCGGGGCATTCACGATGTGCCGACGGGCCTTGTCCATGCCATAGAGCACCCGCCCCTTGTGAAAAACTGCAGTCTCAGGGCTATTCACATACTTGGGAGACTTGTCGTCTTTGATGAGAATCCGGCCACTGAACCCGATCACGCGCCCCTGCGAATCCAGAATGGGAAACATGAGGCGATCGCGGAAACGATCATAGAACCGCCCCTGCGCGCCCTCCCGTGTGGACCGCAGCACAAGCCCCGCGGCCTCAAGCTGATCTGGTGTGTACTTGTACTTGGCACCCCATTGCAGGGCCACATCCCACCCGTCAGGGGCGTATCCAATCTGGAAGGTATCGGCAATATCGCCATCGAGTTTGCGCTCGGAAAGGTAGTGACGGGCGGCCTTGGCCGCGGGAGCCTGCAGCAGGCAGCGGCGGTAGAACTGGGATATGGCATGGTTAATCTCAAAAACCAACTTGCGGTGCTTTGTGGCACCGGAGTCCTCTTCAAGCTCCAGCGAGATCCCGGCACGCTCGGCAAGCGTCTTGGCGGCGGTGATGAAGTCCATTCCCTGATGCTTCATCAGGAACGAGATCACATCGCCCCCTTCCCCACACCCGAAGCACTTGAAAATCTGTAGGTTCGGATTGACGTTGAAGGAGGGCGTTTTCTCCTTATGGAACGGACAGCAGGCTTTGTAGGTGGTCCCCGCCCGTCTCAGGGTGATATAGGCCCCAACGACCTCAACGATATCGTTGCGAAAACGAATTTCCTCAAGCAGTCGCTCTGGAATAAAGTTTCCCATAAGACTCGCATTGCGCGATGGACCGGCTACGCGTCCGCCTCAACGGCGCCCCCCCATTCCTGGAGGCTTTCACTGATGAAGCGAATGCAGGCGGCATGCGCGTCTCGACCACTGCCCTCGACAGAAATAGCAGGGCCAAACTTGAAATAAACGGTCTTGCTGCGATCAACAGGGCCAAAATCACGTATCCAGCCCCCCATCCCGTGCATATCCGTCTTCAGAGCCAGCGGAACCACCGGGACCCCTGCCCGCTTGGCCAACTTCACCCCAAGCGTATTGAAGGTCGAGGGGTTGAAGACCGTGCTGCGCGTCGACTGTGGGAAAATCACTATAGATTTCCCTGCCGCGATCGCCACCGGCCCCAACTCCATGAGCCGTTTCAGGTCGTCCCGCGGATTCTTGCGCCCAACGCTGATGGGTTTGGTGCCCTTCATGACATCCCGGAACAGCGGCATCGTCGTCAGACTCTCCTTGACGACAAAGGTCAGATCCAGAAAAGGCAGAATCACAGAGGGGAGTGCGAATGTTTCAAGGAGGCTCATGTGGTTGGCCACAATCACAACCGGGCTGCCATTGAGCTCCAGGAGGCTCTCACAGCCGGAGATATCAAAACGCCCGCCACACCCCTCGACACAGCGTGCCATACCCAACGAGAGATTCAACCAGCTATTCCGGTCCCACTTCCCGCTACGCCCCAGTTTGGCCCCTCGGGCCACGATGCCAAAAAGCGCACATCTATAGAAGAAATCGGTCTGCCCCAGCAGGCCAAACCAAAACCCTTTGTCGATCTTGTCGGGGGATCTATAGCAGCACTCCGCCCGGAGCTGTTCGCGATATTCATCCGTATTGATCATGGGGTATTTTCTACCATCCGACTCCCATTGCTGGCAAGCACGCGAAGAAAAAGGTTCTGGATTCCAAGCTCCAAGCTTCGAACCTCGCTAAGGATTAGACGCCCGGAACGCTGCCACCATAACGCATCACTCAGAAATGAGAAACGCAACGACAACTCGGAACGCCCCTCGGCCCAAAAGGCTCACTTCAACAGGAGTACCCCAGTTTTGAGGTGTCATTCGTCAAGCGCACATGTAAACGCGAGGACATCCTGCTTTTGGAAAGTGAAGCGGGATAATTATCTTGGTGTGTGGCAGAGATGCCTCGACAGGCTCGGCATGACAGAAAACCTTAGAAAACTGTCATCCTGAGCGAAGTCGAAGGATCTCATGCGACAGGCAGAGGAAGAAATTGGGGAATGTCCACTCATTTCAAGGCTTGACGATGTTGCGAGCACGCCGATACAGTAATGCGACTGATTCAAAACCCTGGTGTTGGGAAGAGTGGGTTCGTCCCGCTCTTTTTGTTCTCAGGGGTTGAGTAGAACGAGAGAAAGCGACCGATTGCTATGAATAATGAGCTTATTGCCATTCTGAACTATATGGAAAAGGAACGCGGCATTGACCGTGAAATCCTGATTGAAGCCGTTGAATTTGCCCTGCAGTCGGCCGCACGCAAGAACGCTGCTGAAGACGAAGACATGCGCGTTGTCATAGACAGAACCTCTTGCGATATAAAGGCTTACGCCACACGAATCGTAACCGATTCCCCAAAAGCCGGCCCGGACGAGGTCACACTCAAGAAAGCACTCAAGACCGACCCGAATGCCAAAGTTGGCGATGCGCTTGAGGTGGAATGCTCGACAGCCAATTTGGGACGCATCGCGGCCCAAACCGCAAAACAGGCAATTACACAGCGCATTCGCCAGGCGGAGCGTGAGATTGTCTTTGATGAGTACAAGGATCGTGTGGGGGATATTGTTAGCGGTGGTGTCCGCCAATTCAATCGTAGCGACATTGTCGTCGATCTTGGTCGTGCAGAAGGTGTGCTTCCCTCTCGGGAACGCGTTCCCACCGAGGAATATCAGGTGGGGGACCGCATCCGCGCCTACATCGTAAGCGTCCAGAACAACCAGGTCGGTCCGGCAGTCATCCTCTCGCGGAGTCATCCCGACTTCGTGCGTCGCCTTTTCGAGCTCGAAGTGTCCGAAATTTCGGATGGTATTGTCGAGATCAAGGGCATTGCCCGCGAGCCCGGCTACCGAACAAAGATCGCCGTCGTATCCAGTGATCCGAAAGTGGATCCCGTTGGTGCCTGCGTCGGCATGCGTGGAATGCGCGTAAAGAACATTGTGAGAGAGCTTTCCGGCGAGAAGATTGACATTATCCGCTGGAGTGAAGACACCAAAACTTATGTCACCAATGCCCTCTCTCCAGCCCGGCTGGCCAAAGTGGATATTGTCGAAAAGGACGAAGAGCGAGTCATTCATGTCATAGCCGATCCCGACCAGCTCTCTCTGGCCATTGGAAAAAGAGGCCAGAATGTACGTTTGTCGGCCAAGCTCGTCGGATGGAAAATTGACATCCACAAAGACGAATCCGCCATTTCCTTTGAGGAGAAGGTGAGCCTCGCCATTGAACGACTGGCTGAGATTGATGGAATTTCGCAAGAAACAGCCCAAGCTCTGGTTGGCGCTGGATTCTTGACTGTAGAAGGTGTCCTGGCCGCCGAAGCACAGGATCTTGCCGAAATGCTCGATATCGACATTGATGCGGCAAAGGAAGTCTACGCGGCGGTAGAAGCCGGACAGCAGGACACAGAGGCGTAGAAGGCCTCATTAGCAATAAATGAGCCGCGACCTGCGAAGCGGCACTTACAGAAGGCGGAACATGAGAGTTCACGAACTGGCCAAAGAGCTGGGACTATCGAGCAAGGAGATGCTTGCCCAGTTGCACGATCTCGGCGTTGAGGCCAAGAGCCACATGAGCGCGCTGGAAGAAGATGCCATCGAATTAATTCGCGAAGCGCAGGGCGGTGCCGACACAGCCGCTGCAGCTACGCAAGCCCCCGCGTCTGAAGAAGCTCCGGCGGAAACATCCGCCGCCCCCAAGGATGAGCCCGTAGAAGCGCCGGAAAAAGAAGAAACCCTAGAAGCTCCGGCACCCGAAGAAACGAAAGAAGCCGGCAGTTCCGAGTCCGATACGGAAGAGAAGATCGTCCGTTTCCGTGGCGGTGTCGTCGTTCGAGACCTGGCCGAGATGCTAGGGGTTCGCCCCAACCAGATCATCTCTGAACTCATGGGGATGAACGTTTTCGCTGCAATCAGCGCCAAATTGGACTTTGATGTTGCCGAGAAACTCGCTGCCAAGCACGGTTTCACCGTAGAACACGAGAAGCGGGGCGAGCACCAGGCACCGATCCCCAAGGACCTGGTCGAAGATGCACCCAAAGAGGACCGTCCTGAAGATCTCATCGCGCGGCCTCCCGTTGTCACTTTTCTCGGTCATGTAGACCACGGCAAGACCTCGCTGCTGGACTACATTCGGAAAGCAACGGTAGCCAAGGGCGAGAGTGGTGGAATCACCCAGCACATCGGCGCATACACGGTTGATATGTCCGGGCGAGAGATAACCTTCCTGGACACCCCCGGACACGCCGCATTCACCGCCATGCGTGCCCGCGGAGCCAATCTCACCGACATCGCAGTCATCATTGTCGCAGCCGACGATGGCATCATGCCACAGACCAAAGAGGCCATCTCACATGCCAAGGCGGCCGGTGTGGCCATTATCGTCGCCATCAACAAATGTGATCTTCCTGCTGCAAATCCCGATCGCGTCCTTCAACAGCTGCAGGCCGAAGAGCTGGCTCCAGAGGACTGGGGCGGCGAAACAATCTGCTGCCAGGTCAGTGCAGAAACCGGCGAAGGCATAGACCACCTGCTCGATATGTTACTCCTGCAGTCGGAAATGCTGGAACTCTCCGCAAACCCCAATAAGCGCGCAGAAGGTTTCGTGATCGAGTCACAGCTTGAACCGGGTATGGGCCCCACAGCACATCTACTGGTTACCGGCGGAACACTGAAGGTGGGCGACGCCATCCTTTGCGGAACGTTGGCCGGACGCGTGCGTGCACTGATCAACGACCATGGCCTCAAGGTCAAGTCCGCGAAACCTTCAACACCGGTCAAGTGCCTTGGTCTTTCCGGCGTCCCAGAAGCTGGAGCCGAATTTGTCATTATGAAGAACGACCGCCTGGCCAAGAACGCTGCAGCCCAGGCCGCCCAGGCCATCAAGACCGCTCAATACGAAGCGCCAAAGAAGGCCTCACTCGACGATCTGTTCAGCCAAATTGACGAGCAAGAGAGCCTTGAGCTGAAGGTGCTGCTGAAGGCGGATACCCAGGGCAGTGTTGAAGCGATCGTCCATTCGCTCAACGAGGTCAAGAGCGACAAGATTTCCTTGAGCATCATCTTGAGCGACACCGGCAACATCACGACAAACGACGTGATGCTCGCAAGTGCGTCGAATGCCGTCATTCTCGGCTTCCACGTAGCCAAAGAGAGCGGCGTCAGTCCCATGGCCAAGCACGAAGGTGTCGAGATTCGCCTGCACCAGGTGATCTACGAATTGATCGACCAGGTTACAGCTGCCATGATTGGTGTTCTGGGGCCGCGACTGGAAGAAGTGGTTCGTGGACAGGCCCAGGTGCGCCAGATTTTCGAAGTCGGCAAGGGAAGCAAAGTTGCCGGCTGCCTCGTGCTCAAGGGCATCGTGAATGCGAAGCACCGCGTACGCGTCAAACGCAAGGGCGAGGTGCTGTACCAGGGCGCGCTGCACTCGCTTAAGCATTTCCAGGACGATGTGCGCGAAGTCCGCGAAGCACAAGAGTGCGGATTGCGGCTTGATCACTTCACCGAGTACATTGAAGGCGATATTCTCGAGTTCTACGAAATCGAAGAACACGTGCAGACGCTATAACCGAGCAAGCGCACCTGCGTAGACAGACGGGATATGCCTCGCGCATGGTCCCGTCTTTTGCGTCTGCCACGGTGAGACAACTGCGGAGGCCCAGATGAGCGTGGACCGAA
>JABGOW010000502.1 GCA_018645275.1 Verrucomicrobiota bacterium | reverse complement strand
GGTGGTTGCGTGTATGGGCGGGATATGTGGGGAGTCATTCTCGGATATCACAACGCGTGGCGGGAGAACGGGTTGTGGAAGGGCGGAAGGCGCCTTGTCACTTTGCGTGGGGCGGTGTCGTGTTCCTGGACTGGTTCAACGTCCAACGTCGAACGTTCAAGTGGAGTGTCCCGTCCTGAAATAGATTGACACCTGCATAGGAAAGGCAGGTGGGAGTGAAGCGGGCGATACGGTATAGTGAGGCGTTCAAGTTGCAGGTGCTGCGAGAGATCGAGGAAGGACGGTTTGAGACCCGTGCAGCGGCGTACCGTGCGTACGGAATACGAGGCCAAGGCACGATCGAACGCTGGGCTTTGAAGTATGGGAAGAACCATTTGGTAGGAAAGGTAATACGCGTGGAGACACCGAAGGAAGCCAACGAATTGAAGGCGCTGCGCAAGCGGGTGAGGGACCTCGAGAAAGCATTGGCGAACGAGCGCTTGGACCACATGTTGGGGGAAGCGTATCTGGAGATCGCCTGCGAGGCCGCGGGTATAGAAGACGTGGATGGGTTTAAAAAAAAGCACGCTGGCAGGCGGTGAACCGAGTGGCAGGCGGTGGCGCTCAAGAAGCGGGGATCAGCATCAGTATGCTTTGTGAACGGGTCGAGATGAGCCGGCAGAACTACTATGCGGCGCGGCATTTGCGGCATCGCCGAGAGGTCGATGAATCCATGATCGTGGAGTTGGTGAAACGAGAACGACGCATGCAACCGCGTTTGGGTGGGCGCAAGCTGCTGCACCTGTTGCGCCCGGAGCTGGATGAGGCGAACGTGAGCATTGGCCGTGATCGCTTCTTCGAGGTTTTGGCCGAGCACGACTTGCTGGTCGTGCCGAAGCGGGGGAGACCCCACACGACGAACAGCCGCCACTCTCTGCCTGTCTTTCGCAACTTGTTGGCGGGGAATTGCTTTAAGTTTCCCAACGAAGCGTGGGTCAGCGACTTGACCTACATTCGAACCGACGAAGGGTTTCTGTACGCGGCGCTGATCACCGATGTGGTCTCGCGTAAGATCGTTGGTGCCCATATCGGTGACAGTCTCGAAGCTGAGGGTTGCCTGGCGGCCCTGGGACAGGCTCTGGCGGATCTGCCGGCAGAGAAGCATCCCATTCACCATTCGGATCGGGGATGCCAGTACTGCTGCCATGCGTACGTTGAGCGACTTCAGAATCGAGATTTGCCGATCAGCATGACCGAAATCATGCATTGCTATGAGAACGCCATGGCTGAACGGGTCAACGGGATTCTGAAGCAGGAGTACGAGATGGACCGTACCTTCCGGACAAAGGCTCAGGCCAAGAAGGCATTTGAGCAGGCTGTGTGGCTCTACAATCATCGGCGGCCGCATCTTAGCCTGGACTACCGATTTCCTGCCGATGTCCATGCGGAGGCCGCATGAAGAGCGTCTATCAATGCCGTACCGGCGTCGCGCTGCTCCGCCCTTGGCCCTCCGGGCCACCCCTTCGGGGACGGGCTCCACAGCGCGACGCCGGTACGCTGGCCGGCCCCAGGGCTGAGCACCACGAAACGCAAGGCGCGACGCCGGCCTCGGCCCCCTTCGGGCACCTGGCCTCTCCTCTGCTACCTGGCTCTGTGCTATGAAGACCATCTCTACAAACAACCAAAAGGTGTCAAACGGAAATCAGGACGTGACAAGCGAGTCCTGGCCCCGCGCGGTGTGCTGCTCGCGGGCACGAAATGGACCAAGCCCGTCCCGGGCCGTATCGACGAGTGGACGCACTATCTCCATGCTGCCGACAACAACGCCGTGGCGCACGACTCGGTTGTCGACCAGCCCCATCATGTTCAGTGGATCGGG
>JABGOW010000507.1 GCA_018645275.1 Verrucomicrobiota bacterium | reverse complement strand
CCTCATCTGTCAAGTAACAGGCGGGGTCAACCCCCCAGACATCACCCGTTGCCGCCTCTCCACGGGCTCTCAGGTTTCCGCCGCAGATATCCAGGAACTGACACTTGGCGCAACGACCAGTTACATGGTCTTTCTTGGTACGCATGGCAGCTAATAGTGGATTGGACAAATCGCTCCAGATCTCGCTGAAGGGGCGTTGGCGGACGTTGCCAAGCGGGTGATGACGCCAGAACTGATCAGGATACACCTCGCCGTCCCAGCTGACGCAGCCGATGCCATGCCCGGAGCTGTTGCCTCCGTTCATTTTCAGCAACTTGAGAACATCGCCGGCGCGGGCATTTCCCTCGCGAACCATGCGCATATAGAGGTAAGGGCCATCACAGTGGTTATCGACCGTGAGGATCTCTTTGCTAACACCGCGGTCCGCCATATCCTGCGTGCGGTCGATAATGTAATCCACGGTTCGACGTGCCGTCTCGTCATCGAGGTCCCCTTCGATGATCTCCCCGCCTCGGCCACTATAGACAAGATGGTAGAAGCAGGCCCTGGGGATATTCTCCCTTTCCAGGAGATCGAAGATCCCGGGGAGATCCGGGAGATTGTACTGCGTAATCGTGTAACGTAAACCAACCTTGAGTCCAACCTTCTGGCAGGCGCGGATTCCTTTTAAGGCAGCCTCAAACGCACCGTCGACACCCCGGAATTGATCATTTGTTGGCTGTAGGCCATCCAAACTCACACCAACGTACGACAACCCCACATCCTTAAGACGCGCTGTCACATCCTCTGTTATGAGCGTCCCATTCGTCGAAATCACAGCCCGCATGCCCTGCTTGACTGCATACTCGGCAAGGTCAATCATATCGGGACGTGCCAGGGGTTCGCCTCCTGAAAAGAGCATCACAGGCGCACCAAAGGCAGCAAGATCGTCGATCAGCGCCTTTCCCTCTTGCGTGGTCAGCTCATCGGGGGTTGCTCGCGTCGTGGCATGGGCATAACAGTGTTCACACTTCAGGTTGCACCGTTGCGTCACATTCCACACCACGACGGGCTTCTTGTCTTTCGAGAACTGAAGCAGGTGGCTCGGGAGCTTTGCCGAGTGACGCCCATAGCGCAATGCGTCTGATGACTCAGCTTGCCCCAAATAGAGTTTCGATATTCCAATCATAAACGTCGTCCCAATTCATTCAGGTAGTCAAATGACGCCGCGTTGGCCGTGCCCCGCCCAGCGCCGCATGCGCCCTATTCCCTCTTGGGTGCCAAGCCAAGCGAAGTTCTGTTCGGCAATATCAGCGGGTCCCCGCGAAAAATGACTCTTGAATGGATGAATTCATCGCCCCACCCCTGTCATCCTGAGCTTGCCGAAGGATCTGAGGCCGTGTGAGATCCTTCGGCAAGCTCAGGATGACAAATTCGGGATGCCAGTCGTTCAACTTTCAACTTTCTGCTTTCTGCTCTGCACCTAGACATAGCTATGGAGTTTGCTCGCCAGTTTCGGAAGTAGATTCACCATGAGAAATGTTGTCAGCAGGGCAGCAAAGGCCAACCCGTGAGCAAGATTGGCGTACTTCCGCAGTGCTCCGTGTTTGCGGCAATGGAAATAGCATAGATAGAGGAACCAGGTAATGAGTGACCAGGTTTCCTTCGGATCCCATGACCAGTAGTCCCCCCAGATCTGGTTTGCCCACAATGCGCCAGAGAGCATACCAAACGTCATCAATGGGAAACCAACAGAGAGAATCTCGTAGCTGCCCGATTCCCAGGTCGACGGATCGAATGCCCCGGCGCTGATCCGCGAGCGGACAGCCCCGCCCACAAGCAATAGAAATGCAATCAGCGCCAGCGAATAGGAAACCATGTAGGCGATCACATGCGGCACAAACCAGGGAGACTGCAAGGCAGGCGCCAAATGCCACGCTTCATCGCGCCGAAACACAAGCGCCAACACAAGCGGCAATGCGCCCGCCACGGGAAAAACCGGGGCCATCCAACGCATTCCACGCCCCATGACGAAAATGGCATAGCCCGGAAGCGCGCAGGCACCAAGCACCAACATGACGTGGTGCATGCTAGAGAACGGCGGTTGGCCGGAGACGCGCCAGTCGTGCGCAACCACAATCATGGCGAGGTGCGAGGCAAGCAGGAACGCAATAAAGCTCAGTCGCGACCGGCGAAGCGACCGCAGCAACACCGAAATCACGTACAACGCTAGTGCTATGGAGATGTGTAGCTTCATGACGACTTTCGCTTGGGAAGAAAGAAAATCAGGGCCGTCCCGATCATGAGCCCCAGAAGGCCGATGACCACGGCTGTATCGCCGGGATCGTTACGCAGCGTAATCGTGATATGCTCATGCGCTTTCGCATCGTAGGAGTTCAGATACAGCCTCCACCGTGCAATATCCAGGGGCTTGTTGATGACCAGCGTCGTCTCGAGTGGCGCTTCGCCATGCCGCGTGATCTGCAAATCAGCCTCATATCGCCTGTCCTGGGCACGACCGAGCGTAAGCACCGAATCTTCGCCAGCTTGATATGATCCAAAGCGGCCACCCCCCTCAATCAGAAACTGTCGGATTCCATCCGCCATCAGCAACTCAGCAACGAACGGAGCGGCAGGGTCCTCAGAAGGTTCGATGGCAAGACTCAGGATATCCGGGAACGTATAGCGAAGGGTGGGGAATTCCGGAGCCAGCGCGGGATCGGACGGCGAAAGCAGCTTTGCAGGCTTATCAGCCTCCAACGCGATAATCGCCATGCTGTTGCTGGCGATCACGTGAGCAATGATGCCGGGGCGCGAGGGAAATGACGTCTCGCGGAATTGGTGTCCCATCTGCATGGTGGGCAGGTTGTTGTAGACACGCGCAATGAAGAGCGTACTACCATCGGGCAAAGCCATCTCCGAGGGCTGATCTCCATCTATCGAGATTCGCGCCAGGGGAGACGGCTCATCCCCGACCACAAGCTCCGGCGTGCCGGCAAGTTTGACATCCGAAATCGCGGCACGAGGGACAACCCGCGTGATCTTGACCATTTCACCGGAAACGGAAATCTCCGATCCTTCCACCAGGCGATGCTCGACCTCCTCGTCTTCTCCGCACCGAACCACCAGATTCGGGGGATACTTCTCGAGGCGAAACGCGCTCAACGAAAGCCCAAACCCCAGATCCACGATTGAGCCATCGCCCATCTGTATCTTCTGTAGAGGCTTGGCGGCATTGCGCTGCAAGCGACAATCGAACTTCTTCTCAAAAATCACCCCCACCAAGGCACCGATCATGATCAGCACAACGCTGAAATGCGTGAGGTGGAATCCAATGCCGCGCAGGCTAACTCTGCGCCGAACCGCGCAAGCAAACGTTGACAGCCCGAGCAACGCAAGAATGAACGCCAAGACGGGGGATAGGAAGACGGCGTCTTGCCCACCGCCCCGAACCGGAAGAACACCGGTCAGCATAAGCAGAACGCTAAGCCCCATCAACACCACTGCAAATGGCATTGCGGATAGCTTCGGACCTTTGGTTGACGTTTTGTGTATTGGCTTCATAAGGGGTTTATAATGGGACGAATTAGGTATCATACGGAAACAGAGATGGCAACCCTTTCTGAGCAATCAGGGAAACAATGCCGCGACCTGCCACAGAGCTACCGCTCTGCCTCCCATGACGTTTCAGTCCGACAGGGATTAGATTCCAGCCGGCCCGGGGGCCGGCTTGTCGGAGACTGTCATCGGCTCGGGTGCTCTAGAATGCCAGACCCGCCTCGATCGAAATGCGCTCTACATCAGCTGCACGCGGATTGTCGGGGTCCGTGCACGCCTCATAGTTTGCGTACTTGGCAATGACCGTGATGCGGTCGCCAAATTTCTTCGAGGCAACAACGTCAATCTCGTCGCCGTATTCGATATTACCTGTATCGGACTCAAAATCGTGATAGACCACTTTGAGCAGGCCACCCGTCACCGGACATTTGACGGACGCGTACGCGTAGAAATCCTGCAATCCCTGAGCGGGTGCTGTCAGAAAGACATCTGCCCATCCGTTGAACTTGTGCCCTGTTGCCAGGGGAGTCCTGAAAGTAGCGCCGCTGTCGCTGCCAAGAATCTCAACTCCGGCGCCCACGCCCACAACATCACACTTGGTTCCAAGGTCCACCATGAAGTAGTCGGCCTTGTAGTCGACCCCATCCGGGCTGGCCGAGTTGTCCATCTGCTGCGCATACTCAAGGCGTCCGACCGTCGTAAGGCCACAATCCGCTTTGATCGTCACGGTGGCATTAGCACCATACGTGTCGCTTGAATTCGCCGAGCCCACCTCGCGGTCGCCAAGATCAAGCAGATAGGCGTAGGCCGTGGACGCAAAACCGGAACAAGGGCTGAACCCGAGGTTGACGACGTGAGAGTCAGAGGAATAGCGGGCGGCGTTGCCTGTGGCACCCGAAAGATCCGCGCCATTCTCCTGTCCAAAAATCCGGCGAACACCATCAAGGTACGCATACGTGAGCTGCAGGCCGTGCTTCTCAGGGGTCTTCAACGTCGCGGCATCGTAGGTCTGCTCATTCTGTCGCCATCCCACGTTGCCGATAAAACGCGCGTTGCCAAGAATCAGCCGCTGGCGTCCGACCGTCGATTTCACACCGGTCACTGGGCAGGTCAACTCGATAAACGCCTGGTTGAGTTCTGAGCCCTCGACGTCTGCGATAACCGTCTTACCTTCGCCCGCACTATTGAGGCCGGCCTGGCTGTAGTCGCCATCATCAGAAAGCGAAGACACATCCTCAAACTCAACGAATGCGCGAATGCCATGGTAAGGCAGAGTACTGTAGCCCAGACGCGTCCGAAGGGTGATGGCTTCCGACGATTCAGAGCCATCCGCCTCAGCGTGCTCATAGCGCAGCCTTGCATTCAGCGAGGGAGCCCCTCCGGTAATGGCGTCCAGGAACGAGCCCGCGGCCTCCGTCTCTTCCGCCAATGTGGTGGTTCCAGTCAGCGCCAAACAGGCAACCAGTAGTGCCACACCCTGAACAGGCAACGTGTGTCGTGTTGTTCTCATATCAAATGTCTCCCATTTCGTAATTGCGAACAGCCCTATTCCGGACCAGTGCTCATAACCGTGCTGAGCTCTTCGATCTCACCGTGTTTCATGCGGTAATCGTAGATCGCTTTCAGATCTTTGTAGACTTGGAAGACTTGGAAGAACCCATGCCAATGCGCATAGTCAGGACCATTCATGGCTGCGCCGTGACGCGCACGCCGACCGGTGTGATGCCACAGATAGTAGTGCAGCTCCATGAAGCCATCCGACCAACGATCCTCCTTGAGAAGCTTCTTCTCGGCAAGTTCCTTGCGCATCTTCTCTGCACCATCGTAGTACTCGTTGTAAAGTGCCACAGTCTTGTCGAGCGTCGCCATGGTTGCTTTGGTATGTGTCGGACCATGGCAGTTTTCACAGACCTGCTCCATCAGCTCCCGGCCTTTGTGACCATCGCCACGCTCACCCGTGCGAACCTCTGAGCGTGGGTGAACAAGGTCCCAGTGAAGCCGCTCATTCACGTTGTGCGTCGTCTTGAGCTCACCAATCCCACTCATGTGACAGGTTGCGCAAGTCGGTGCTTTGTAGTCACCGGGTTCCCAGGCATCCGGTGCGCTATCCCAATTCCAGTCCTCACCATGTGTCAGATAGAGCTGACCATGCTTGCTGCTGAGATAGATTTCGATGTCCGGATGGTCCGGACCCAAATGGCAGCTTGCACAAGCCTCGGGCTTTCTTGCTTCAGCCATCGAAAACATGTGACGCGTATGGCAAACCGTGCAATTGCCAATGCCCCCATCGGGATAACGCTGCCCTACGCCGCCAGGCCAGGTCTCATTGATGGGCTTGTTGTCCGGACCCAACTCGGTTTCGGTTCCATGACACATCTGGCAGCCACCGGAACGGGATGCCGTGGACCCCTTCTTATCGGGGTGCATGAACTCGCCACCCTCGTAGTGGTACATCAGCTTCTTGAACTTCTCTTTCTCAATCACGGGGGCTCCTGCCAGTCTGGCATGTCCGCTCTTGGAGAACTGCTCAACTTCAGTCGGGTGACATTTGGCGCACGTCTTGGGGGAGACCATGGGAGAGATAAAAGTCTCGGAGCCCTTGATCCCGGAGCACTGGCTGGCCATGGGAGAATTCTTCTTCACGGCATGGCAGTCATAGCAGGACACAGCAACATGTGCCATACGACCTTCGCGCCAGGCTTCAACAATACCAGGCGTCTCCTTGGCATGACACTCAACGCACTTGGCAGCCTCCTCGGTATAGCCGCGCTTCACCACGATCTCGCGCTTTCCTGCCAGGGCAAGCTCCACCGTTTCGGGTTCCTGTACTTCCTGCGCTTGCGCAATACAGCACGTCAGGGGGACTGCAATACAAAGGGATACCCACTTGCTCATCATCATCTCGTTCCTCCGTTGTCTACTATGCATTAATGCTCTCGCTTCATAAGGGCCGATTTAAGATCGCCATGTCCCACCTCAGAATGACAGGCAATGCAGGTCTTGGTCGTTTCTCCCGTGATGACGTCACGGTGCGCGTTATAGGCTTTCAACGAAATCCCTGGTGCGATGAGCTCTTTGTGGCACTCACGGCAACCGGATTCATACACGTATGCTTCGCGATGCTCCAGGTTCTCAACCCAATCGGGCTCGTAGCCTCGAATGTGGGCAATCGTGTCGTGCATCCCCGTCCGTGCCTTCGCGATCAGATAGGGAACGGTGCCGGTATGCGGAAGATGGCAATCCACACATTTTGCCACTTCAATTCCCAGCTCTGCCGTACCATGGCTCCCCTCCCGCCATGTCTCACAGAAAATATCCATCTCATGGCAGGCTCCGCAGAATTCATCATCCCCCGTCTCCTCAACCATGTGTACGGTTGCGAGCGATGCGCCAACAGCCGCTAGCCCCCCAAGCACAAAGCTCGAAAGCACTGCACGCCAACGCCAAACCCATTTGAATACAACCCTCATCATTATTGTCGCCCCGCAATCAAGTGCATCACGTTACGGAGGGAAGCTACCACGGCGTGGGGGTTTCGCCAACTCACTTGATAACACGCATTGTGAAACACAACATGCCGCGTTCTAGAACGCTCCTATTGACTCGGGGGCAGGAATAATACTACATAGGTGGCATTATGAACAAAACACACACCTCCTCCAAAGTGAAAATCTGGCTCACCGCCGTTCGCCCATTTGCCTACACGGCTTCTCTACTACCCGTATTGCTGGGCCTGGCAATCTCTGTCTACCTTGGCTTTCCCGTCAAATGGGGCCTCTTCGGGCTGACACTGCTGGGGGTGCTCTGTTTTCACACCGCCGCAAACCTGCTCAATGATTGCTATGATCACAAGCGCGGGCTGGACAGGGATGTGCTCCCCATGAGTGGGGCCATCGTGAGAGGCTGGCTCTCGGAGAAACAGGTGTTTCGAGCCGCAATGCTCTGCCTGGTGCTGGGGACGGCCTGCGGACTGGCGCTGACGCACTTCTGCGGTTGGGTTGTACTCGCCCTGGGCGGCATTGGAGCCGTCATCGCCCTGGGGTACACACGCTCGGGATTCTGCTTCAAGTACTTTGCCCTGGGCGACGCCGTCATCTTCATTGCCTTTGGCATTCTCCCCGTCTTTGGGACCTACTGGGTGCAATCCCAAACATTCAGCCTGTTGCCTCTGCTATGGAGCATTCCTATCAGCTGCTACACGGTTGGCATTCTTCACGGCAACAACTGGCACGATCTCAACAGCGATGCCGCCTCCGGATGCCGAACGGTTGCAAACCTACTCGGTCCCAATGGATCACGCCTGTACTACCGCTTTCTTGTTCTGGGGCCCTACGTCCTCACGATTGCGTTCCTTCTCGCAGGCAAACTACTCAGCCAACGCGTTGGGCCGCTGACCGCCGGGCTCGTCCTGCTTTCGGTTCCCCTTGCCATCAAGCTCTCTCGCACGACCCCCGAGCGTGATCCGGACACGTTTGCCATGCTAGATGGCAGGACCGCCCAGCTTCATCTTGCGTTCGGTGCCCTGCTCACCATCGGAATCTTTCTTGGTCGCATTACTGAAACGCTGTAAGCTGCACGAACTATGGTGCATTTCTCGACAATTGCCGCCAGCGGCGTCGCCTTAACAGATATTGTCCCTCTCCAAATGGTGGCGTTTGGCGCCCTCATGCTGGGCGCGCACCTGATGGGCAAGCTGTTCGGACGATTTGCACTTCCAGAACCAGCAGGGCAACTCCTGGGCGGAATGCTTGCCGGGCCCTGGTTCCTTCGTACGATCGGTGCCCTCGGTGATGCCCCTTCTATGTACGGCACGGCCATCACCGGCTTCACTTTCTTTGTTTTTGTCTTCATCGCCGTGGTCGCCTTCAGTATCGGCGAGGAACTGCATGTCGACAGGCTAAGGACCGTCGGACGATCTGCGCTCATCATTTCAGTCACGCAAGCCGCATTCACCATGGTTCTGACCACGGCCGGGCTCTATGTCATCGCAGGGAGACCTTTCATAGAATCCATGATGATAGGGGCAATCGGGATCGCCACCGCTCCAGCCATGACCTTTGTCCTGCTCAACAAGCTCAGAATAGAAGGGCGGCTTCGCAACGTGCTCGGCAGCGTTGAAGTCCTGTGTGACGTCATCGGCGTCGTAATCTTCTCGCTTCTTGTACAAGTCTCCAGGGGAATCAGTGCGGGGCAAGTGAGTGCTAAGAGCCTTGCCGGCCCGCTGTTCCGAGACCTTGCAATGGCGCACGTGGTGGGAGTGGGAATATTCCTCGTGCTCTGGATACTGGTGCGCCGCAGAACGGGGCTGCGCGAGAATGAAACAGACTACCGTTCGGAAAGCGACGGATTGCTCGCGAGAGTATTGGCAGAACATCCCTCTCCTTCCGCACAGATATTCTGTGTCGTTGTCGGAGCCGTTTCAATCGGTTCTGGCATCGCCTACGCCTTCCACTACCCCTTCCTGGTGACGGCAACGTTCGCGGGATTCCTCGTCGCAAACCTCCATTCACGCGCCATCTTCGACTCGCTCAAGATCAGCAACATTGCCGCGCTGTTCAACCTCGCCTTCTTTGCCATCGTCGGATCAACGGTCCGATTCGACACATTTGACCGCGCCATTGGACTCTCCATCGCCGTCTACGTCCTGGCTCGCGGACTCGGGAAAGTGCTCGGCACGCGACTGGGGTGCCGCCTTGTTGGCGAGGACCGGAAAATCGCGTCGTGCCTCCCCTATCTGGTCTTTCCTCAAGCGGGCGTTGCCGCCGTGGAGGCCGTCTACGCGGGTGCGATTCTCGGGGATGCGATGATCCCCGCCATCCTGCTGCCTTCAATCGTCGTCTTTGAGATCGGTGGCACGATTATGTCGGGGGTGACCCTCGAAAAGTGGCGCAGTTGGGTATCGGGAGAGGATGCGGCTCTCAAGACAGCGCGCGGACACGATGCGACCGCCAGCGATGCATCACGTGATCTTCTGCTGTCCACGCTGAAACCTCAACGTGTTGCCCTCGACGTAACCGCAACCAGCAAGAGCGGGGTCATTGAGGCGCTCGTGGATCATGCGAAATCCCTGCCTGGCGGGGAGTTGATTCACAAAGAAGAGGCGCTCCAGCTTATTGGC
The DNA here is from genome assembly GCA_018645275.1 of Verrucomicrobiota bacterium. Lineage (GTDB taxonomy): Bacteria > Verrucomicrobiota > Kiritimatiellia > UBA8416 > UBA8416 > JABGOW01. The sequence goes on along the minus strand of JABGOW010000507.1, from coordinate 1,691 downwards.
GAGCGAGAGAAGCTCTTCGCAACAGGAATGGGACATGGCATCGCCATCCCGCACTGTCGACTCCTCGGAATCGACACACCGGTCGTGGTCTGGTGCAGACTCAGGGAGGGCGTTGTCTTTGGAGGAATCGACGACGAACCATGCGACCTTATCATTCTGATACTCAGCAGCGTCGGAGATCCCAAAGCCCACATGAAGCTCCTGGCCGCCACGGCCCGGATTCTCGGCTGCGCAGAGACCCGCCAGGCCCTACGGGCGACAGAAGACACCCACGCGTTCGTAGAGGTCGTCAAGACCGCACCGTAGCGATCTCGGAACTCCAACTTGTGAAGCTGGAATTCCAGGTACTCGTGCCCTTCTTCCGGCCTGATGACGTGCTCCCGCTGCACTTCCCGCAGCTCGGGAGGACGAAGGCCTGTCAGCAGCCCGAAGAGAATCATGTCATGAAAGGCCGGAGATACAGGCTTGATGCATATCCAGGGTCGCTCCGATCGTTTGCTTTGCGGTCTGCATAAATGATTCGGGGATGGTGCCGTCAGGGCTTCGGGGAAGCAGTCCCTGTCCTTGTAGAAGGGAGCGCTGCCCCAAAAGGTCCACGAATCCAACGGCGTAGTTGGCGAAATGAATGTTGCTTCGAGTTTCGTTCACCATATTGGCCTAACGCTTAGCGTTTCATCTTGAGTGCTACGAGCATAGCAGTGTTGCAGAAGAGTTCAAGGTCCGGCAGAAAATGTCCCACAGAGCTGGAAGTCTCAGTTCAGCATCCTTGTACGAGGGATTCGATTATGTGATAGTCCGTACATTGTATAAAGCTGATGAAACTGACGTATAGTGGAGAACCGATGGACCAAGGCAAACTGAGCTGGATTACGGGATATATTTGGGGAATTGCGGATGATGTGCTGCGCGATATTTTTGTGCGCGGCAAGTATCGCGATGTAATCCTGCCCATGACGGTGCTGCGGCGATTTGATGCCGTGCTTGAAGGGAGCAAGAAGGCGGTGCTGGATATGAAAGCAACGCTGGATGCGGCGGGTGTGGTGGAGCAAGTTCCTGCCCTGCGTCAGGCCGCCGGGCAGGCGTTCTACAATACCTCCAAGTTCAATATGCGGGACCTCAAGAGTCGTGGGAGCCGCCAGCAGCTCAAGGCGGATTTCGAGGACTATCTGGATGGTTTCTCCCCCAACGTACAGGACATTCTGGAAAACTTTGAGTTTCGCAATCAGATTGCACGCCTTTCAAAAGCGGACGCACTCGGTACGCTGATCGAGAAGCTGACAGCACCGGAGATCAACCTGAGCCCTGAACCCGTACTCAATGTCGATGGCGATATCGTACACCCCGGGCTCGACAATCACGCCATGGGCACCGTGTTTGAAGAACTCGTGCGTCGATTCAACGAAGAGAACAACGAGGAGGCGGGAGAGCACTGGACGCCGCGTGATGCAGTCCGGCTCATGACCAAGTTAATGTTCTTGCCCGTGGCTGACAAGATCGAGTCGGGCACCTATCTGCTCTATGATTGTGCCTGCGGTACCGGCGGTATGCTGACCGTTGCTGAAGAGACCTTGCAGCAGCTTGCGACGCAGCACGGAAAAGAGGTAGCCACCCACCTTTACGGACAAGAGATCAACGCCGAGACCTACGCGATCTGCAAGGCGGACTTGCTGCTGAAAGGCGAAGGCGATGAA
>JABGOW010000250.1 GCA_018645275.1 Verrucomicrobiota bacterium | reverse complement strand
TAGGTAACCAGCTCCTCGTGCATTTTCTCTCCTGGCCTGGCTCCCACGATCTCGATCTTGATGTCTTCATCGATCACCATGCCAGAGAGCTCAATCATGTTCCGAGCCAGATCCATGAGTTTCACGGGGGTTCCCATATCCAGAACGAAGACATCGTTCGACTGACAGAGCGTGCTGGCCTGGAGCACCAGCTCCACAGCCTCAGGGATGGTCATGAAATAGCGCGTCATGCCGGGGTCCGTCACCCGAATGGGGCCACCCTTGGCGATTTGCTTCTCGAAGATCGGAATCACACTGCCGCTGCTACCCAGAACATTTCCGAACCGAACCGACGCGAATCGGGTGCTGCAATTCTGCTGTCGTGCGACAATGAGCTCGCAGATGCGCTTGGAGGCCCCCATGATGCTGCTGGGTCTAACCGCCTTATCTGTTGAAATCATGACGAACTTTGCCACACCGTGTCTATCGCCATAGCCCAGATGTGAGACCAAAGTGGATGACGGCCACGCCCTTGATGCCCACGGCGATGGGTAGAGCTTTGAGCAGGAGATCGGCATACTGGAACGGGATCTCTGCGAAATCGAATCGCAGCATAAAGGCCAGGATGAAGGCTATGGCGCCAAGCGCGAGATGCACGGCAATCGAGATTCCGCGGCGGTTGGCCAGAATGATTGATTGAACACGTGGCATCATGTCTTCAATCCTCCCGGCTTGCAGGCTGTACGCTCCTGCTGTATGCGTTTGAGAACTAGGGCTGTACGGCAGGGGATGTATAGCTTGAGCATGTTGCGCTGCAGGTTGCCGTCCATAACGGGCTGGGGAATGAACTCCTGGTCCGAGGCAATACGGCTATGGCCTCCGAAGCGAGCTTCGTCTGAATTCATCACCAGTTCGTACTTCCCAGGGATTACTTCGATTCCGTAGTCGGTGAAGGACTGTTCGGGATGGAAGTTGAAGATGAAGTAGAGCCCGTTGCGTTCGAAGGCAAGAATCTTGTCTCCATCGTGTGCATAGAGAAAACGCGGCGGCTTGTCTGCCGTGATCTCGCCGCTGGTCATCATTTCCAGCATGGCCTGATCGAAATCTGCCAGAAAGTGGAAGCGCAGACCGGGATCATCTCGGAGGCTCCACTGGCGTCGGGCATAGTGGTAGGACCAGCCGTTTCCCTCGCGTGGGAAATCAATCCATTCGGGGTGGCCGAATTCATTGCCCATGAAATTGAGATATCCGCCGTTTGCAGTGGAAGCCGTGGCGAGGCGGAGAAGTTTGTGGAGTGCCATTCCCCGGTCGATGGCTAAGCTCTCAGCCTGCGTTGACATGCTGTCATACATGGCCGCGTCGACCAGTTCGAACATCATCGTCTTGTCGCCTACGATTGCCTGGTCATGGCTCTCGACGTAGCTGATGGTGCGCTCCTCAGGCCGGTGGTCTGTGAGCTGCTGCCAGATGTATTGCATGCTCCAGTCCTCGTCTTTGACGTCGCGAACGAGTTTGAACCAGGTGTCCGGCATGCCCATTGCGAGGCGAAAATCAAAGCCGCATCCGCCCTCCTGAGGGGGCGCGCAAAGTCCAGGCATTCCGCTGACGTCTTCAGCGATCGTGATTGCGTTCGGGAAGACTTCGTGAATGAGCGTGTTGGCGAGCGCAAGGTAGGCGAGGGCGTCGTCATCCACATCACCTCCAAAGTAGGCATCGTAGTTTCCGAAGCCCGTGCCGAGCCCCCGGTGGTGATACATCATGCTCGTCACGCCATCAAAACGGAATCCGTCGATACGATATTCGTCGAGCCAGTATTTGCAGTTGGAAAGCAAGAAGTGCAGCACCTCTGGTTTCCCATAGTCAAAGCAGCGGGAATCCCATGCCTCGTGACTTCCGCGTGCTCCTTCATGGAAGTACTGATACTGGGTGCCGTCGAAACACGAGAGACCTTCGATTTCGTTGCTCACGGAATGCGAGTGGACCAGGTCGACAATGACGGCCATGTCAAGGCGATGGGCCTCATCGACGAGTGCTTTGAGGGCCTCAGGAGTGCCAAATCGTGAGGATGCTGCAAAGAAGTTTGACACGTGGTAGCCGAAGGAGCCGTAGTAGGGGTGTTCCAGGATGGCCATGAGCTGGACGGTGTTGTAGCCAGCCCGTTTGATGCGGGGCAGCACATGCTCCCTGAATTCGTCGTAGCTACCAACGCGGCCATCTTCCTGGGCCATCCCGACATGGCTTTCATAGATAGCGGTAGGCTCTGCCCTGTCAGGCTGTTCGTGCTGCCAGACGTATGGTTCGTTAGGTGCCCAGACCTGGGTGGTGAAGATCTTCGTGCTGTCGTCCTGAACCACACGCCGGGCATAAGCGGGGATGCGGTCTCCTTCGCCTCCATCCCAGCAGACATGGAGCTTGTAGAGATTCTCGTGCGCGAGAGCCTCTTGGGGAAGCTGGACCTCCCAGTCGCCACTGTCGCTGATCCGCTTCAGCGCGAAAGTGTCAAGGCGCTCCCAGCCGGAGAAGTCGCCAACGAGCCAAATGGCCGTGGCATTCGGGGCCCACTCGCGGAACACCCAGCCGCTATCTGAGCGATGTAGCCCATAGTACTCATGTGCAGAGGCGAATTCGCCAAGCTGGTTGCTTCCGTCAGTCAGTCTATCGAGCGTATACCGAGTGTGAGCCGCTCGCCGTTCAATCACATCGCCAAAGGGTTCCAAGTAGGGGTCGCTATTGGTGAAGGCTGGCTTAGCAGGAATTGCTGTCATGGTCCTTTTTCTCCCGTTTCATCAGAGTCATAAGCTACGCATTCACGCCAATTGCCAATCTCACAGAAGGGTAAGCCTTCAGAGCTAGGCAGCCACGTCCAATTTGACTTACGGCGTAGGCCGATGGCAAGGCGCGTTTCTGGATTTATGGCCTCAAGATTGAATGGGATTGTTATGCGAAACACCATTCCGAGTTTCGGCATCCCGCTTCCAAAATCCAGTCCGCACGTCTTCGTGAAGCCCCTTGTGTGCGCGATGGTGGTTGTGTTCTCCCGCGTGCGAAATGAAACGAATGCCTGCAGGTCGGATGGTACAGGCGTGCGAAAACGCCAGTAGGTGGTGATGTTGGTTGAAGACATCGAAAATCCCACAAATTCACATCGTCCACCTAGAATCTGCATGTTGATGGTATGATCAGGGGAGATTGAGCCGAGGAGCCGAACTATTTGATCCCGTGTGCTTCTATCAAGTCCGAGTTCGTCTGCATGCTTGAGCATGATTGCCGCCACGTCAGGATCAGGATGATTCTCGAGAAGGTTGCTTAGCGTGGTGTGAGCCCTTTCCAGCTTGCCGTCGCGCATGTCAGATTCTGCTTGGATAAGCGCCAGCCTTGGGGCGTACGCAGGCGAGTCGATAGATTCCAGAAAAGCCGTGTGTTTCGGAGATGGCACGTAGAAAAGCGCAGAGGGGGCGATGATACCGGCGCAATATGAGTCGATTTTGCCATACTGTTGCGAGATGGAGAAGAACTCCTGTAGTCGTTCGGGAGGAAGCCCTCGAGTTTCCCAGAGAGTTTTGAGCGTGAGAAGGTGTGTGCGACTATTGTGCTTCTTGTTTTCTGTGTCGGCCAGTTCTTGATCTACAGTTAGTCTGAACGCCTCGTTCCTTTCACTTGCTGCATTTCTATACTCGAGAAACTGCCGGTTTCGGAGTTGCCAGCGGCACCGTTCCCGAATCGCGGAAATTCGGTACTGCTTCAGTTGCTTCTTGTAGGATTCCATATTGAGGCTATCCCTACGCGTTCTTTTCGAATTGCTCAGTGCTGCATCAAGTGCATCCAGACTGGCTAGCGCGGCCGTGGAGTCATGGGTGGCGTCATAGTGTTTGAAGAGCTTCCAGATTATGTCCAAGTGCAGGAGATCTTCATTGAGAAGCTCCGTGAGATTTATGCCGATTTTGCCGAATCCGATAAGGACTTCGGTGACGGGCTCAGAACTCAAGCGCATCAAGTGGAGGCCATGTGAGTAGGCTAGCGTTTTTAGTCTACCTTGCATGTCACTGTTGAGACGACTATATGACCCCTGCGTGGCATACATGAGCCCACGAAAGAGCAGCCTGTTCGATTTTAGAATATGGGGACCTGCCTCCCCAATCTTGGAAGCCGCAGTGATCAGAGATTCTGCATGATGCGTAAATGCCGCTTCGTCTTCTGCAAGATACGCGAGTTTGCCGTATATGACGGCAAGCCAAGTGTAAATATCTAGCGAGTCGGGTGCGTGTAGAAGAGCCCGTTGTAAGTCCCGGAGGGCGGCCTGATGCGCTTGTCTTTCTTCTGGGCGAAATGCGATTGAGACTCGTTGCCTGAGTAGCCGCTTTGGCACGCCAGGTGTGTTGACGAGGGTCTTCTCGACAAGCTCCTCGTATGTACGCTCAAAGGATCGGATGCGGCAGCGTGCAAGGAGTTCATGTATTTTGGGATTATTGGGGGCTAATGCAACAGCATGTTCGAGCTTATCTAGAGCGTTGTCTGGAGGAGTACACGGAGCCGGAAGAAGATGGTATGGTGAAGGACTCCCTCCTAGAGCGGTAAACCCTTGTCGCATGAGAATCGTGGCTGCCGAATGGCGAAGCTGCATTAGCCAAAGTGGGGTTAGGACAAGCAAGAGGGCGATGGCCAGAATGGCATTCTTGGGCAGCATCTTCTGCTCATTGTGCTTTGGAGTTGGCGCTGAGCGTGACAGGGCTATGCCCAGGCTGATGGCAAAGAGGGCCATGACGCCGGGGCGCGATGAGAGATTGAAGTCGACAGAAGCATGAATAAGAGCAGCTAGGCATGCGAGAAAAGCACCGCGTCTGATCCAGAGCGACCGAGAACGGGAGGACTTCATGCATATCCGTCTTGCTGTAGTGCTTAGCAGAATTCCCATCACAAGGATTAGCAGAAGCATCCCGGGAATTCCTAGTTCAACAAGAAGCTCCAGGTAGTCGTTGTGTGCATGATATACGCGGTTGGCATCGAATCCCAAGGGCTGGAAGGCGGGGAATATGTTGGGCAAAGATCCGAATCCAACTCCTAGCGGGTAGGTTCTGACGATCTCGCATGATCCCTTCCAGATGGCAAGTCGGGATAGGGTAGAGGTGTCAGCGCTTCCGAGTTGCTGCATTCGCTGTGAGGCCACGGCAAAGGCCCCACCTGTACCCAAAGCAATTGTGGTCAACGTCAGGGCAAGGATTAGCGGCAATGCATGTTTTGTTTCAGGCTGCTGTTTTGCATGAATAGCAAACCACAGCAGAAGCAGAAGGCAGACAAGGCCAGTTGATATCATGGCCCCACGTGAGCCTGAGAGTAATAGGGCTGTCACCTGTACCAGCAAACTGGCTGCAAAAGCAGCAGCCGTGAGAATTCTGTAATCTTCACGTGTTGCCAAATGAAGCAGGCGACTCCCGCGTTGTTTGATGTGCTTACTTGCCTTTGAGAAGGAAAGCAGAGCGCTTCCAAGGGTCAACGTTGTTGAGATGGCCAGGAATCCGCCAAACGAGTTTCCGCTTGAGAAAGTGCCTGCGGCGCGCATGCTTCTTACAAAGACGTTGAAGATTCCCGTATCGGAGTAGAGCCCCAAAATGCCAAAGAGCGCCTCGCACGTGCCTGCTACAATGGTGAGGACAGCAATCTGGCGTAGGCGCTTACGGCACTCACAAATCCGGCTGATTGCCCAAGCAAGAGCCGCACAGGAGACCCAGAGGAAGAGCTTTGGTTGGAGGGCTGCGTAATAGCCACACCTCGGTACGGTGATAAGGCCGAAATGGAGCAGTATGGCATGAGTGAATAGCCAGAATAGCAGCAGGCCTGCCGCTATTTGAGCTCTCAAGGGAATCCCGCTTGATATTGTGTGGCGACAGGTTAAACGGGTCCACAGGGCAAGCGCTAGTGCGAGAGTTCCAAAGAGGCTCTGAGCCCAAAGTGCTACACCGCCATATGGGATGACCCCCGCAGCAATGACAAGAATGGTGAAGAAGGCGGCCATTATGCCGTTACGTCTTCCTCACGATAGTACTTGGCGTACTTCTTTCCGCCATAGTAGTAGCCGCCGTAGTAGTGGCCGCCACGAGGAATATCCACATTGTTCATCGCGACTCCCAGAAGGCGTACGTTCGCTTCAGCTAGACGCGTTCCGAACTGTTGAGCAGCTGCCTTTGGCGTGACAAAACTCCTCACGACCAGAAGAAGTCCATCCGTAAATTTGCCAATAATGAGTGAGTCGACGAGCGAAAACCCTGGAGGGGAATCAAAGACAACAAAATCGTAGTTCTCACGGAATTGTAGTAGGCAATCCTTGAACCGTTGGTCCTCGAGAAGTTCGGCAGGATTGCGTGGGATCGGGCCACAGGGAATGAAATCGAGATTCTCGACGGGTGTTTTCTGTATGACGTCGCTAAGCTCGTGACCGTTGGCACTCAAGAGGCTGCTGAGACCGAGTTTGCCCTTGGCTTTGAAGACTCGATGGAGGCGCGGTTTTCGCATATCTGCATCAACAAGGAGCGTGCGCTTGTTTGACTGAGCTTGCGCAATCGCAAGGTTAATTGCGGTAAGCGATTTTCCCTCAGATGGAAGTGTGCTAGAGATAACAACGCTCGAGATTCTTTCGCCAGGAATGCTAAAGGCCAAGGCGGTTCGCATTGCCCGGAAGGCCTCTGCCGTATGGCTGCGAGGGTTGTCCATGACAACAAGGTCTGACTCGCCCTCGCCTTTGCCCTTTTGCCGCATATCGGGGACCGCTGCGAGGACTTTGCTTCTCAGAATGCGTCGGACATCGGTTTCGCCTTTGACGGTCGTGTCCATGTAGTCCAAGAAGAAGCACAGTCCTACTGCGAGTCCTCCCGCCAGAATAAATCCCACTAGGAGATGTTTGGCTTTGCTGGGCCACGATTTCACGGAGGGCAGCGATGCCTTGGCTACAACAAAGACGTTCTCCCCCTGTCCGCCGATTCTGTTGATGTCGATCTCTTCAATGCGGCGGGTGATGGTTGTATACGGCCCCTCAATCGAGTCTGCTGTCCGGCGAAGCACGTCGTACTCAGTCGTAAGTTGATTGAAACGGTAGACTTCCTGCTGTTGGGCTTCGATTGCTTCTGATAATAGGCGTTCCTCAACCATGGCCTGCTGGTACTGGGTGCGAAGCGAACTCACGATGGCATTTGCCTCCATGGCAAGCTTGGTTTGCAGGGTATGGATCTGTGTCAAAGTCGCCTGTAGATTGGGATGGTTTTCTCCCAACCTCTGCACAAGCTGTGAGTACTCATTTCCGAGGCGGGATAGTTCCAACTTGAGGTCTTTCACAACCAGATTGTCGATGACGTCGGGAAGAGATGTGACGCTCTCGCCGTTGGCAATGGCGGCATCGGCCGCCTCCACGCCGGCTTGCAGCGCCATTCTTCTGGGTTGAAGCGTTGTTAGCTCTTTGCTCAGGTCACGCAAGCGGTCCATAATAACATTCTGTGACTTCTCGAAGGAAACCATATCATTCTCAACCATGAACGTCTGAAGAGCACCGGTTGCTGTAGCCAGCTTCTGGCGGAGGATCTCCGCCTTACGGCGAAGCTCATCAAGGCCTTCTTCGGAAACCCCTAGTCTCCTTGCCCGACTATCATTCATGTAGGCTGCCAGAACTGCATGAAGAATGCGTTGTGCTTCCCCGGGATCTTCGCGTTCAACGGAGATGTCAATTAACTGAGTGTTTCTGACGGGCATGACCTTGATGATTTCCCGGAGTTCTCTTACGGGGTCCTTGGCCTTTCGAAAGTCTTTCACTGCCAGCAGACTCAGCTTCTCGATAACGGCTTCAGCCACCGGTCGTGATGTGAGTAGGTTGGCCTGGGTCTGCATGTACTCTCGCTTGCCTATGGTTGAGACGACCGGGTCAATGGCGTCTTTCAGGTCAGTAAGGTTGACCTGCCCAGGCTCTACCAACAGTTGTGCGGTTGACGTGAAGCGGGGGGTTCGAGTCCATGTATAGAGGGCTGCAAGAACCACTACCGATGACCCCACTAGCAGGGCAAGAGGGAGGCGTTGCAATACGATTTGGACATAGTCCCAGAGGTGGACTTCGGGGCCCTGTGAGTTGCTATCTTCCGGTTCGGCCAGTTGGTATACTATCTGGGGTTGCTGCGAATCTGTCGGCATGTTGGTAACTCCTGTCAAAGAATGGGATCCGAATTTACATAGCCATATGTTGGATATACGGAGATTCTGTTAGCCCCTAATTGCTGCCCGTACTGTCCGTACTGTCCAAGCGATACGTGAATGTGAAGATTCCCCTCACAAGATCCCATAGTTCCCGCCCCGCCACGCGCCCTGGTGAATCGGGGACATGAATGACATCGCCTTCTTGGAGAAAGACGTCCTGATCCTTGCCGCGCTCAATATCATAAAGGTCAAGCCCCATCACTAGCTCCGTTCCCGCTGTGTTCTTCCGGCGGACGAGAAAGCATGCCCGCTTGTCGGCGTCTTTTGTTAGGCCTCCTGAGATAGCAATGGCTTCGAGGGCTCGCATGGAACGGCTAATGGCGTAGCCCCCCGGAGATCTGACACTACCATATACGTAGATGAGCGGGGCTTTTGGTACGTAGATGATGTCGTCCCCCTGGAGGACGGCATTGAGGTCAAAACTCCCTCTGTCGAAGAGCTCCTGTAAGTCCACGGATATCCGAACGGGATCGAACTTGCCTTTCTCTTTTCGGAGAACATGTGCAATCTGTCCAGCATCACTCGTCGGGCCACCTGCCAAGGTCAACATATCCATCAAGGTCGTGACATTCTCATGGATTGCATAAACCCCCGGGGCATTGACTTCGCCGATGACAGCAATACGACGGCTGCGATACTCCGTTATAGAAACACCGACTCTCGGGTTCTGAAGAACCCCCATTTCTGCCAGGTTCCGCTCGATCAGGGCTTGTATGTCTTCAATGCTCTTTCCGCCAACGTCTACCGATCCCAGTGCCGGCAGAGAGATTCTGCCAGATTCCGAAACTCGGAATTCGAGTGTTTTTGTCTCCTCGCTCATCTCCCACTCGAAGATGCTGACCTCTAAGACATCATCGGGTCCAACAAGATAATCTGTTTCGCGCAAGCTGATCAGATGCCGGGTCTGGTGGACAATATCCCGACTAACTTCGTCACTGAATGAGGCTGAACTGAGGGAGCCCTGAGGCGATAACGTCATGCGAGATGGGGGACGCCGCCCGTGGGTTGCACAACCACTGACTAAAAGGGCCAACATAAGGCAGAAAGGCGTTACATATCGCATGTGTATCCTCGTTAGAGATTAAGTGACAACGTGAGCTGAGGTTACAAAGTCCTCGCCCATTGGTCCATAAACAAAACATGCGACTTCCCGTTAAGAAAGCCGCATGCAGAAGAGCCTTTGTGCTCTAAAATGAGCACAGCATTATGGACTTGCCGGGTCATCCCCCTCGCCATCATCCTTGTCATCATCATCATCATTGTCATCGTCGACGCCGTCGATGTCCCACCAATCAGCGTAGTCGCCGCCAACGCCAACACCGGCTGCCCCGGCAAGGCCAGTTCCAGCCGCTGCTGCGACACCGGCACCGCCCTTGAGGCCCATGAACGTGAATCCAGCACCTTCCTCGCCCTGACCACCGATTAGCATGGGTTCGTCAGACATGACGATACGACACCATGCGAGCTGTCCTTCTTCGGAAACGTCAAGCAGTGTTAGGACCTTCTCGTTGACGCTCAGTACGTAACGGCCTTCTGCGATATCGAGAACGCAGAGTCCTGCATCGCTAGCGGTTGCCGCCAGAACCTGGTCGGCGCCCTTAGCGGACTGCAGCGAAAGCGTGGCACCTGCGAGAGGCTTAATGCCGTCCTTGTCGAGCAGCGTAATTGAGCATTTTCCGGACTTCAGTGACGGAATCCTAGCCGTGCTTTTCTGTGTTTCACTTGCGACCACAGTCGTGGCCATTGCCAGCGCTACAACCCATGTCATTGCCTTGATCATTCTGATTCTCCCTCTTATTCGTTTATCAACACTAGTTACGGAAACGTCTATATTGAAAGCAACTCCCTGTTGCTGAAAATGTTACTGTGCAGCTACAATTCGTTTGGTCTTTTGCCGCCGTTGAAGTTGTACACGGGTTACACGTTTGGCTGCCGGTGTCGCCCGCTTCTTCGACACAGCCAGCTTTTCCTCATCTGTATTATCTAGGTCAAGTGCCAGAAGCTCAAGTCGCGGCGCTCGGAGTTGATCCTTTATCACTGGAGCATCCAGACGCTCGTCCAGTCGCCCATCCGACGCATAACCCATTGAGCCCCCAGACAAGAATAGGCAAGAGCATAAAAACCAGTGTGCTGGGCTCATGGAGCGCATCATGTAACTTCAACCACCTTTTCTTCAACCAAGTGTGAATGATGCATCAGTTGTTGTTGGGTGTCAAGCCCCTCTGGCATCAGGATTTCCCTGATAATTGCTAATCTCGTGTCAGAAGAACCGCTGGAAACTGACCATCTACTGAGCGATGAAGTAGCTCTGTCTTGCTAATCCAACGGTTGGATTTTCTGGGGAGGTGCAAACGGAGTTTGCTGCCGCGGGAGGCAACTCCCGTAACGATGGCAAAGTGACCAACACGGGTTTCGTCTGTTGAGCGCAGGTAGACAATCGGAACCTGCTGGCGTGCCAGTGCCGTTCTGAGATCTGCAATGCTGCAAATCCGAATCCTTGCGGGATGCCCGTATGAGATGGCTACGGAAGCTAACAGCTCGGGTGGGGCACCATCCAGGGCGGGCACGAATGCTTCTTCATTTAGATGTTCTCGATCGTATTCGGTCCCGAAGAACAGGAGTGACATCTCGAGAGCAATAGCACCGCAGCGATTCCTTTGCTCTTGAGGGATAAAGGGTACGTCGATGGTGATTGCATCTTTCGGCGGCAGCACGCAGCCGGAGAGGAGTAGAGACAAAAGAAAAAGGCTGAAAGCTGAAAGCTGAAAGCTGAAAGGGGGCGTGGACTGTGGAGAGTGAGAGGTGCAACGTGAGACGTGGGACGGCTTCGTTGTCTCTGCTATCTTCTGTTCAGGCATTGATTCGACTACTCAGCATTGCGAACACAGCGGAACCCGACATGGTTCGAAAACGCAAGAGGATGGCCACTTCCCCGGCTAGCGCAACGAAGCAAGTCTAGGTCATTACGGAAAGACCCACCGCGCATGACTCTACGGGTTAGCCCAGTCGCATCATGGCTGTCGAAGCAGGGATTTCCAATGTTACGGTTTTGCATGGCGGCGTAGGCCTGTGCAAAGTACCAATCCTCACACCACTCCCAGACATTGCCGCCAAGTCCATAGATGCCCAATGCATTAGCGGGAAACACCTTGACGGGGTTGGTC